>NZ_JBNFNZ010000003.1:0-28931 GCF_057364525.1 Aeromicrobium sp. PFPM2_SD2 | reverse complement strand
ACGGCCTCGCCGTCCTCGTCGACGTCGTGGGCCGTCCCGCCTGCGCACGGCGTCGTCGACGCCGACGCGCCGGCGCCCCGGTCGGTCGATCCGGCCGCGCTCGTGACCCCGGAAGGACGTGCGCCGCCGGCCTGAGCGCCGCCCGCACGTCCGTCCCACCGCGCCGACTCGGCGTCCCACCCGAAAGACACCCATGACATCCCGCACCAACCTGTGGCGCGCCCTGGCGGCGCTCGCGGTCATCGCCGCGTCGTTCGCCCTCGCGCTCACCACCCCGGCCAAGCTCGGCCTCGACCTCGAGGGCGGCACCCAGATCGTCCTGGAGACCAAGGACAGCGCCAAGGTCAAGGCCGACGCCGAGTCCACCGACCGCGCGCTCGAGGTGCTGCGCGGCCGCGTCGACGCCCTCGGCGTCGCCGAGCCGACGCTCGCCCGCTCCGGCGACAACCGCATCGTCGTCGAGCTGCCCGGCGTCCAGGACCCGCGCGAAGCGGCCGAGGTCATCGGCCAGACCGCCCAGCTGAGCTTCCACGAGGTGCTCAGCATCCCGACCGAGGCCGAGCCCAAGCTCGCCAAGGGCCAGCAGCTGCTGGAGGACGAGAGCGGCGCGCCGATCGTGGTCGGTCCGCAGCTGCTCGACGGCAACGGCGTCAGCGACGCCAACGCTGCCACGCCCGACGGCGGCATCGGCCAGTGGGTCGTGAACGTCGAGTTCAACAAGACCGGCCGTCCCGGCTGGAGCGAGCTCGTCGCGTCCGCCTGCGCCAACCCCAGCGCCGGCCAGCGCATCGCGATCGTGCTGGACCAGAAGGTCATCTCCTCCCCCGGCGTCCAGCCCGACCTGTGCGCGTCCGGCGGCGGCGGCAGCACGTCCATCACCGGCTCGTTCACCCAGGAGGAGGCCGACAACCTGGCCGTCCTCATCAAGGGCGGCGCCCTGCCCGTGCCCGTCGAGGTCATCGAGCAGCGCACCGTCGGTGCCACCCTCGGCGACGCCGCCATCGACGCGTCCATCGAGGCCGGCATCATCGGCATCGCGATGACCGGCATCTTCATCGTCATCGTCTACCGCCTCATGGGCTTCCTGGCGACCATCGCGCTCGCCACGTACGCGCTCATCTCGTTCGGCCTGCTCGTGTGGCTGGGCTCGACGCTGACGCTGCCCGGCCTGGCCGGCTTCGTGCTCGCCATCGGCCTGGCCATCGACGCCAACGTCCTGGTCTTCGAGAGAGCCCGGGAGGAGTTCGCCGAGAGAGGCAACCTCGAGCGGTCGGTCAGCACCGGCTTCAACAAGGCCTGGTCGGCGATCCTCGACTCCAACATCACGACCCTGCTGGCCGCGGTGCTGCTGTTCTTCCTGGCGTCCGGCCCGGTCAAGGGCTTCGGCGTCACGCTGTCCATCGGCACCGTCGCGTCGATGTTCTCGGCGCTCGTCGTGGCCCGCGTCCTGTGCGAGTGGGCGGTGCGCCGCTCGTTCGTCCGCAACCGGGCCAACCTCACCGGCCTGGCCAAGACCGGTCGCATCCGCCGCTACCTGAACGAGAGCGGCCCGAACCTCATGAACCGCGCCGGCACGTGGATCGTCGTGACGATCGTCATCGCCGTCGTCTCGATCGGCGGTCTGCTGGTGCGCGGTCTGAACCTGGGCGTGGAGTTCACCGGTGGACGCGTGCTGGAGTTCTCGCACTCCAAGGACGTCTCGATCGACACCGCACGCGAGGCGATCTCCGACGCCGGGTTCCCCAGCGCGGTCGTGCAGGAGTCGTCGGGCGACGGCACCGAGAACAACATCAGCGTCCGCCTGGAGAAGATCTCCAACGAGGAGGCCGTCGAGGTCCAGGACGCGCTGGCCACGGTCGGCGGCACGGTCGAGAAGCAGCGCGACGAGCTGATCGGCCCGACGCTCGGCAAGGAGCTGCGCGACAAGGCGATCATCGCGTTCATCATCGCCGCGGCCGCGCAGATGCTGTACCTGGCCTGGCGCTTCCGCTGGACCTACGCCGCGGCGGCCGTGCTGTCGATGTCGTCGGTGGTGCTGACGGTCGTGGGCTTCTTCGCCTGGACCGGCAAGCTCGTCGACGGCGTCTTCCTGGCCGCGATCCTGTCGGTGATCGGCCTGGCCGTGAACGACACGATCGTCGTGTTCGACCGCATCCGCGAGCACACGGCCGAGAACCGCGGCCGGCGCCTGCGCGACGTGGTGAACGAGGCGATCCTGCAGACGATCCCGCGCACCATCAACACGGGCCTGGGCGCCATGTTCATCCTGGCGGCCCTGGCGGTGCTGGGCGGCGACTCGCTGCGCGACTTCGCCATCGCTCTGCTGATCGGTCTGGGCTTCGGCATCCTCTCGACGATCTTCACCGCCTCGGCGTTGGCGGTCGTCCTGGAGGAGCGCTGGCCGCACGACCCGGAGAAGGCGCCGAAGGCGGTCGACCCGTACGCGCACGTCGACTCCCGCGTCACCGAGAGCGGCACCGTCTAGCCGCTCGAGCACCGTCATGCCCTGTGGTCGCCCCCGCGACCGCAGGGCATCGACGTCTGTGGGGCGCTGTGGTGGACGCGGGGCGACGCATCTTCATGCGTTCGGGTCGCCCGGACCGCCGCAACGCATGAAGCTCCGTCCCGCCCAGTCCACAGGTGGCGGTCGAGGGCTGACAACGCCGAACACCCGCGGTTACGTTGGGCCTACTGTCCACTGTCTTCGGGGGAAGCATGAACAGACCCGGACCCGCCGTCCTCGCACTCGGCACCCTGCTCCTGCTCGCGTCCTGCTCCGGCGACGACGCGGACGCGAAGCCCTCACCGGCCCCGAGTACCTCCGCCACCAGCGCCAGCCCGACGCCCACCGAGCCGCCCCCCACCATGCCGGCTGTCGCCTCGAGCGGATCAGCCTCGGGCGCGGCGGCCTTGGTCGACTACTTTGTTAAGGCGCTCGTCTACGCAGCACACACCGGCGATACAGGTCCGATGCAGAGGGTTACCGCTCCAGATTGCGTCGGGTGCAATAAGTACATCCAGATCTTCGACAAACAGCGTTCATCGAAGCTCGACTGGAAGACGACAGCCTTGGAAGTCGAGTCCGACTCCGCTGGTCACGGCGTGATGGCTACGGTGGCCGCGATCGAGCAAGCCGGCCCGGACGAGTACCGCATCTACTTTCAAGTGGATCGCCAAACCAACACGATCACTGTGATGCGTGATGCCACATGATGGCGACGCTTGCTCTACTCCTTCTACCAGCGGCTGTCGGCGCGGACATCGATATCGAGCCAGATTCGCTCGACACGTCTGTGGTCATCTCCGGCAAGGAGGAGCGACGGGGCGACCGCTTCGGCCAGCGATGGGAGCCGAAATCAGATTCGCCTTCCTTCTCGCCGGTCCATCGGCGGAGAGGCATCCCACCTCGTTGTTTCGTCGATATGTCCAACCCCAACTACCGCTGTGCGCTGCCGAGCGACTTCAACGACCCCGACCCGGCCCAACCAGCCGCGGCCCCGGAGGCCGCGGCACCGCGCGTGACGCCGGGCCGCGTCCTCACGGCCGTCCGCGAGATCGGGCTGCCGCGGCTGCGACTCACGGTGCAGCCCGGTGGCGAGACGCTGGTGAACCTCGACACGATCCTGCACACCGACGAGCCCGACTTCGCCCGCACGATCAGCCTGCTCGGCAGCCGGGTCGAGCTCCAGGCCTCCCCCACGACCTACACCTGGCACCACGGCGACGGCACCACCCAGCAGACCTCGACGCCGGGCGCCCCCTACCCCAGCAAGGACGTCGTGCACCGCTACACGCGCCCGGCCGAGCGGGTGAGCCTGCGTGTCGACGCCGCGTACGAAATCCGCTTCCGCATCGACGGCGGGCCGTGGCAGACGCTGGCCGAGACGATCACCGCGACCGGTCCTGCGACCACGATCACGGTGCGCGAGGCGCGGCCCGTCCTCACCGCCCCGTAGCCGGGCGCGACCCGGCCGTCTCACGGGCTGGATGCAAGAATGGCGGCATGCGGATCGCCAATCATGTCGTCGACCTCGTCGGGGGCACCCCGCTCGTCAAGCTCAACAACGTCGTCACCGAGGGCTCCGGCCTCGTCGCGGCCAAGGTCGAGTACCTGAACCCCGGAGGCAGCTCTAAGGACCGCATCGCGGTGCGGATGGTCGACGCCGCCGAGGCGTCCGGAGCGCTCAAGCCCGGCGGCACGATCGTCGAGCCGACGTCGGGCAACACCGGTGTCGGACTCGCCCTCGTCGCCCAGCAGCGCGGCTACAGCTGCATCTTCGTCTGCCCGGACAAGGTCGGCGAGGACAAGCGCAACGTGCTGCGCGCCTACGGCGCCGAGGTCGTCGTCTGCCCCACGGCCGTCCCGCCCGAGCACCCCGACTCCTACTACTCGGTCTCCGACCGCCTCGTCCGCGAGGTCGAGGGCGCCTGGAAGCCCGACCAGTACTCCAACCCGGCCGGTCCGCAGAGCCACTACGAGACCACCGGCCCGGAGATCTGGGCCGACACCGACGGCAAGGTCACGCACTTCGTGGCCGGCGTCGGCACCGGTGGCACCATCACCGGCGTCGGCCGCTACCTCAAGGAGGTCTCCGACGGTCGCGTGAAGATCATCGGCGCGACCCGATCGGCTCGGTCTACTCCGGCGGCACCGGCCGTCCGTACCTGGTCGAGGGCGTCGGCGAGGACTTCTGGCCCAGCGCCTATGACCCGACGGTCACCGACGAGATCATCGCCGTCAGCGACGCCGACTCCTTCGAGATGACCCGCCGCCTCGCCCGCGAGGAGGGCCTGCTCGTCGGCGGCTCGTGCGGCATGGCCGTCGTCGCCGCGCTCGAGGTCGCCCGGCGCGAGCCGGACGCCGTCATCGTGGTGCTGCTGCCCGACGGCGGCCGCGGCTACATGGGCAAGATCTTCAACGACGACTGGATGGCGTCCTACGGCTTCCTGAGCTCCTCGCTCGACGGCCGCACGGACGAGCCGACGGTCGGCGACATCCTGCGCAAGAAGAGCGGCGACATGCCGGCGCTCGTGCACACGCACCCGTCCGAGACGGTGCGCGACGCGATCGAGATCCTGCGCGAGTACGGCGTCTCGCAGATGCCTGTCGTCGGCGCCGAGCCGCCGGTCGTCATCGGCGAGGTCGCCGGCAGCGTCAACGAGAGCGACCTGCTGAGCGCCGTCTTCGAGGGACGTGCCGCCCTGACCGACGCGGTCGTCGACCACATGGGTCCGCGCCTGCCGCTCATCGGCACCGGCGAGGACCTCACCGCCGCCATGAAGGCGCTCAGCGAGAGCGACGCCCTCATGGTCGTCGACGAGGGCCGCCCGGTCGGCGTCCTCACCCGCCACGACCTGCTGGGAGTCCACGTATGAGCGAGCGCAGCGACCACGGATTCAGCACCCGGGCCGTCCACGCCGGCTGGGACCCCGATCCCGTCACCGGTGCGGTGAACACCCCGATCTACGCGTCGTCGACCTTCGCCCAGGACGGCGTCGGCGGCATGCGGTCCGGCTTCGAGTACGCCCGCACCGGCAACCCCACGCGCCGCTCGCTCGAGGCGAACCTCGCCGCGCTGGAGAACGGCACGTACGGACGCGCGTTCAGCTCCGGCATGGCCGCCACCGACTGCGCGCTGCGCACGATCCTGCGCCCGGGTGACCACCTGGTCATCCCCAACGACGCGTACGGCGGAACCTTCCGGCTCATCGACAAGGTCTTCACCCACTGGGGCATCAGCTACACGCCCGCCGCGGTGAACGACCTCGACGCGATCCGCGAGGCCATCCGGCCCGAGACGAAGCTCGTCTGGATGGAGACGCCGACCAACCCGCTGCTCAACGTCGGCGACATCGCCGCCGCCGCCGAGCTGGCGCACACGTCCGGCGCGAAGCTGCTCGTCGACAACACGTTCGCCTCGCCCTACCTGCAGCAGCCGCTGTCGCTGGGCGCGGACGTCGTGCTGCACTCGACCACCAAGTACGTGGGCGGCCACTCCGACGTCGTGGGCGGAGCGCTGGTCACCGACGACGAGGAGCTCGACCTCGGCTTCGGCTTCCTGCAGAACGGCGCGGGCGGCGTCCCGGACCCGTTCGGCGCCTACCTGACGATGCGCGGCGCCAAGACGCTCGCGCTGCGCATGGAGCAGCACTGCACGAGCGCCGAGGCGATCGTCGACATGCTCGTCGGCCATCCCGCCGTCGCGAAGGTGCTGTACCCCGGCCTGCCCGACCACCCCGGCCACGACACCGCCGCCAAGCAGATGCGCCGCTTCGGCGGCATGATCTCGCTGCGCTTGGCCGGCGGACGTCAGGCCGCGCTGGACCTGTGCGCCCGCACCGAGGTGTTCACGCTCGCCGAGAGCCTCGGGGGCGTCGAGTCGCTCATCGAGCACCCCGGCGCGATGACCCACGCGTCCACCGCCGGCTCGCTGCTGGAGGTGCCCGACGACCTGGTGCGCCTGTCGGTCGGCATCGAGGACACCGCCGACCTGCTCGCCGACCTGGAGCAGGCGCTGTCCTGACGTCTCGCAGCAACGCGAAGGGGCCCCGGCGAGAACGCCGGGGCCCCTTGCTGTTGCGGGTTCAGCAGGTCACTCGACGACGCCCGTGACGTAGTCGATGTTCTTGAACGTGTTGTCCGCGGCGTACTCGAAGATGCCGATGGTGGCCTTCGAGGGGCTGCCGGAGTCGTTCAGGTCGACCGGGCCGGAGACACCGTCGTAGTCGATGTCCTTGCCGTCCTTGAGGAGCGCGACGCAGTCCTTGAACGTCGTGCACTTCTCACCCTCGCGGGAGATCTCGACCAGCTTGCTGGCGATCGACTCACCCGAGTCGTCCTTCGCGGCCTCGGCGGCCAGGGCCGACATGATGGTCGCGTCGTAGGACTCCGGGCCGTACGTGAAGTCGGACAGCTTCGGGTCGATCTGCAGCATGCGCTGCTTGAAGTCGTCCTTCAGCTCGGCGCCCGGGTAGGTCGCCTTGACGCCCTGGAGGGTGCCCTTCGGGAAGTCCTTGCTGTAGTCCGCCGTGTTGCCGTCGACGAAGTACGTGGGGACCTTCTTCGGGCCGATGCCGGCCTGCTCCAGACCCGGGATGATCTTGGTGGTCTCGTTGAAGGCGATGACGATGATGGCGTCGGCGCCCGAGTCCTTGATCTTCTGGATCTCGGAGGTGTACGACGTGGCGTCCACGGCGTAGAGGACGGTCTCGGCGACCTTGCCGCCCTGCTCCTCGATCGTCTTCTTGGTGTTCTCGGCCAGCGCCTCGCCGTAGGCCTCCTGGCGGGCCATGATCGCGACGTTCTTCGCACCGTCCTGGAGCACGAGGTTGCCGAGCACCGCACCCTGGAGGACGTCCGACGGGGCCGTGCGGAAGTACAGGCCCTTGTCGTCGTACTCGTCGAACGCGGTCGACGTGTTGGCCGGCGAGAACTGCACGACGCCGGCGCCGACGATCTTGTCGATGACCGAGAGGGAGACGCTCGAGGACGCGGCGCCGACGATGACGTCGGACTTCGCGGCGAGCAGCTTGTCGACCGAGCCGGGCGCGATCTTCGGGGTGCCGTCACCGGAGTCGGCGCGGGTGGACTTGACCGGCTTGCCGAGCACGCCACCGGCGTCGTTGATGTCCTTGACGGCCAGGTCGACACCGGCGAACTCCGGCGGGCCGAGGAAGGCGAGGTCGCCGGTCGACGGCAGCAGGGTGCCGACGGTCAGCGTGCCGTCGCCCTTGGCAGCAGGAGCGCTCGACGACTTGTCGTCCGACGACTTGTCGTCGTCGCCGCCACCGCACGCCGTGAGCACGAGGGCGCTCGCGGCAGCGACGGCGGCGAGACGAACGAGCTTGGTGCTGTTCTTCATCAATCCTCCGGGGATTTCAACGGGTGGTCGGCCCGGTCACGTCAGGGTCGTGACCTAGGTCGCGTTGCGAAGAAAATAGTCCTCGTTCGTGCCGAATGGGTTACGCACGACGAATTGATGGGTTTCGTAGCCAAGTTGTAATGCGTCCCCGCGAGGACGCGGACGGGCTCAGGAGGCGCCGAGGCCCGGGCCCTTCTCCACGACCTGCTCGGCCACCTCGCGGGCCGACATGCGCAGGTCCATCGCGGTCTTCTGGATCCAGCGGAAGGCCTCGGCCTCGCTGATGCCCAGCGCCTGCTGCAGCAGGGACTTGGCCCGCTCGACCGCCTTGCGCGCGGCGAGCTGCTCCTCGAGCGTGCCGACCTCGTCGGCGAGCTGGCGCAGCTCGGCGAACCGGCTGCGGGCGACCTCGATGGCGGGCACGAGGTCGGACTTGGTGAACGGCTTGACCAGGTAGGCCATCGCGCCCGCCTCGCCGGCGCGCTCGACCAGGTCGCGCTGGCTGAACGCGGTCAGCATGACGACCGGGGCGATGCGGGCCTGGGCGATCTGTGAGGCGGCCGCGATGCCGTCGAGCTTGGGCATCTTGACGTCCATGACGACGAGGTCGGGGCGCAGCTCGTGGGCCAGCGCGACAGCCTGCTCGCCGTCCGCTGCCTGCCCGACGACGTCGTAGCCCTCCTCGGCGAGCATCTCGGAGAGGTCGAGCCGGATCAGCGCCTCGTCCTCGGCGATGAGCACGCGAGGGGCCGGTGTCGCGTCGGTCGTCGAGTCGTCCACGTGAGAAGGTTATCCGGCGCCCGCGACGCGTCGGGCGCCCGGCCGGGTTGGCGGAATGGTAGACGCGACGGTCTCAAAAACCGTTGTCCGAGAGGGCGTAGGGGTTCGAGTCCCCTACCCGGCACCGTGAGCACGACGACGGCACCGCCGCGCAGGTCCTCCGCGCGACGGTGCCGTCCGTGTCTCGCTCGCCGACGACCTACGCGGTCGTCACCGGCACGACGTCCGGCGCCCCCTTTCGCGCGGCGTCGGCGGTCTCGTCGTCGGGCATCCGCTGGCTCTCGCGCTCGGCCTCGACCCGGCTGCGGTAGTGCTCCACCTCGCGGGTGCGCTGCGCGTCGTCCCAGCCGAGCACGCCGGCCATGAGCTCGGCGACCTCCTCGCACGCCCCCAGTCCGCGGTCGAACTCCTCGATCGAGATGCGGGTGCGCCGGGTGAGCACGTCGTCCAGGTGCCGGGCCCCCTCGTGGCTGGTGGCGTAGACGACCTCGGCCCGCAGGTAGTCGTCCGCGCCGCCCAGCGGCTCGCCGAGCGAGGGGTCGGCCTCGATCAGCGCGAGCACCTCGTGGACGAGGGAGCCGTAGCGGTTGAGCAGGTGCTCGACCCGCACCTCGTGCAGCCCGCTGCTGCGGGCGAGCAGGTGACGGGTGTTCCACAGCGCCTCGTACCCCTCCGCGCCGAGCAGCGGGACGTCCTCGGTGACGCAGGCCGGGACCTTGCGGTCCAGCTGCGCCTCCAGCCCGTGCACCGCCTCGTCGATGGCGTCCTTGGCCATCACCCGGTACGTCGTGTACTTGCCGCCGGCCACGACGACCAGGCCCGGGGCGGGGTGGCCCACGGCGTGCTCGCGCGACAGCTTCGACGTCGCCTCGGACTCGCCCTCGAGCAGCGGACGCAGGCCCGCGTAGACGCCCTGGACGTCGTCACGGGTCAGCGGCGTCTCGAGCACCTCGTTGACGTGGTCCAGCAGGTAGTCGATGTCGCTCTCGCTCGCCGCCGGGTGGTCCTTGCTCAGCGACCAGGCCGTGTCGGTGGTGCCGATGATCCAGTGCCGGCCCCACGGGATGACGAACAGCACCGACTTCTCGGTGCGCAGGATCATGCCGGTCTCGCTGCGCAGCCGGTCGCGCGGCACGACGAGGTGGATGCCCTTGGACGCGCGCACGTGGAACAGCCCGCGCTCCCCCGCCATCTGCTGGGTGTCGTCGGTCCAGACGCCGGTGGCGTTGACCACCTGACGGGCCCGGACGGTGAGCTCGCGGCCGGTCTCCAGGTCGCGGACGTGCGCGCCGACGACCCGCTCGCCCTCCTTCACCAGGTCCACGACGCGCGCACGGGTGGCGACGTGCGCCCCGTACGCGGCCGCGGTGCGGGCCAGGAACATCGTGTGCCGGGCGTCGTCGACCTGGGCGTCGTAGTAGCGCAGGGCGCCGACCAGGGCGTCCTTGCGCAGCGACGGGGCGAGCTTGCGCGCGCCGCGCCGGGTCAGGTGCCGGTGGATCGGCACGCTGGAGCCGTAGCCGGACGCCTTGCTCATCGCGTCGTACAGCGCGACGCCCGAGCCGACGTAGAACCGCTCCCAGCCGCGGTGGGTCAGCGGGTACAGGAACGGCACCTTCTTGACCAGGTGCGGCGCGAGCCGCTCCAGGTTGAGGCCGCGCTCCTTGAGCGCCTCGGCCACGAGCCGGAAGTCGAGCATCTCCAGGTACCGCAGCCCGCCGTGCATGAGCTTGCTGGAGCGGCTGGACGTGCCCGACGCGACGTCGCGCGCCTCGACGAGGCCGACGGTCAGGCCGCGGGTGACGGCGTCCAGCGCCGCTCCGGCGCCGACGACGCCGCCGCCGACGACCAGGACGTCAAGCACCTCGCTCTCCATCGCGTCGAGCGCGTCCTCACGGGCCTGCGGTGACAGGGCAACCGATCGCATGGTCGAACCTCCTCAGTCCACGTCCACCCAGTCGAGGGTGCGGGTCACGGCCTTCTTCCACTGGGCGTAACCCTCCTCGCGCCGGTCCTCGTCCCACGAGGGCTCCCAGCGCTTGGACTCGTTCCAGTTCTCGCGCAGCTCGTCGGTGTTGCCCCAGAACCCGACCGCCAAACCGGCGGCGTACGCCGCGCCGAGCGCGGTGGTCTCGGCCACGACCGGACGGCTGACCGGGACGCCGAGGACGTCGGACTGGATCTGCATGCACAGCTCGTTGGCGGTCACGCCGCCGTCGACCTTGAGCACCTCGAGCTCGACGCCGGAGTCCTTGGCCATGGCCTCGGCCACGTCGCGGCTCTGGTAGCAGATCGACTCCAGCGTGGCGCGGGCCAGGTGCGCGTTGGTGTTGTAGCGCGACAGGCCGACGATGGCGCCGCGGGCGTCCGAGCGCCAGTACGGGGCGAACAGGCCGGAGAAGGCCGGGACGAAGTAGACGCCGCCGTTGTCCTCGACCTGCTTGGCCAGCGACTCGGACTGCGCGGCACCGGAGATGATGCCCAGCTGGTCGCGCAGCCACTGCACGGCCGAGCCGGTCACCGCGATCGAGCCCTCCAGCGCGTACACGCAGGGCTCGTCGCCGAACTTGTACGCCGGCGTCGTGAGCAGGCCGGACTTCGACCGGACGATCTCGGTGCCGGTGTTGAGCAGCATGAAGTTGCCGGTGCCGTAGGTGTTCTTCGCCTCGCCGGGCTCGAAGCACACCTGGCCGACGGTCGCCGCCTGCTGATCGCCGAGGATGCCGGTGATCGGGACCTCGCCGCCGAACGGGCCGGTCTCGAGCGTGTGGCCGTACGGCTCGGGCGAGGACGACGACCGGATCTCGGGCAGCATCGAGCGCGGGATGTCGAAGATGGCGAGCAGCTCGTCGTCCCAGTCGAGCGTCTCCAAGTCCATGAGCATCGTGCGGCTGGCGTTCGTGACGTCGGTGACGTGGACGCCGCCGCGCGGGCCGCCGGTGAGGTTCCAGACGAGCCACGAGTCGGTGGTGCCGAAGATCGCGTCGCCGGCCTCGGCCGCCTCGCGGACGCCGTCGACGTTCTCCAGGATCCACTTGATCTTGCCGCCGGCGAAGTAGGTCGCGGGCGGGAGCCCGGCCTTGTGCCGGATCGTGTCGCCGTGCCCGTCGCGTTCCAGGGCGGACGCGATGCGGTCGGTGCGCGTGTCCTGCCAGACGATCGCGTTGTAGTACGGACGCCCGGTGCGCCTGTTCCACACGACGGTCGTCTCGCGCTGGTTGGTGATGCCCAGGGCGGCCAGGTCGGACGCCTCCAGGCGCGCGCGGCGCAGGGCGGTCTGGACGACGGAGGTCGTGCGCTCCCAGATCTCGGTGGGGTCGTGCTCGACCCACCCGGCCTTCGGCATCACCTGCTCGTGCTCGAGCTGGTGGCGGGCCACCTCGTTGCCGCCGTGGTCGAAGATCATGAAGCGCGTGCTGGTGGTGCCCTGGTCGATCGAGCCGATGTAGTCAGCCATGTCGGTGCCTCTCGAGGGTCGCGGTGCGGGTCAGGTGTTGGTGTCGCCGACGGGGGCGTCGGCCTTGGGGAGGGCGTCCTCGTCGGGCAGGAACGCCTCGATGAAGTACTTGAACAGGGCGCCGCCGACCAGGCCGCCGATGACCGGCGCGACGATCGGCACCCAGAAGTAGAGCTGGTCGCCGTTCGCCGAGTAGAAGGCGTCGCCGTAGCCGGTGATCCACGACGCGAGGCGCGGGCCCAGGTCGCGGGCGGGGTTGATCGCGTACCCGGCGTTCGAGCCGAAGGCCAGGCCGATCGCGACGACGGTGAGGCCGACGGTGACCGGGCCGAGGTTGGCCAGCGGGCCGTTGTTGGCCGCCGTGGTGAGCGCGAAGATGACGAAGACCAGGATGGCGGTGCCGACGATCTGGTCCAGGAACGCCGTGGCCATCGAGACGCCCTCGGCCGGCGAGGTCGAGAAGATGCCCTGCGTGGCCTTGGTGTGGCCGGCGTCGACCTTGGCGATCTGGTCGGCGTACGTGACGCGCACGATGAGCGCGGCGACGAAGGCGCCGGCCAGCTGGGCCAGCGAGTAGGGCGCGACCTTGCGCCACTCGAAGCCCTTGAAGGCGGCCAGCGCGACCGTCACGGCCGGGTTCAGGTGCGCCCCGCTGAGCCGGGCGGCGACGTAGACGCCGAGCGTCACGGCCAGGCCCCAGGCCCAGGCGATGGAGTTCCAGTCGCCCGCCCCGCCGTCGGCGCCGGTGCCGCCGCCGGTGACGACCTGGGCGACCACGCCCACGCCGAACAGGATCAGGATCATCGTGCCGAAGAACTCTGCGGACAGCTCCCCGACGAGTGGCTTGTGCTTCACACGTCCGTCCTCACTCGCGGCCGGCTCCGTTGCCGGCGTTGGTGCGAACCTAGGAAGCGGTGTGACGCGCGGCAACACGAGCCGTTCGACATCGTCGAACGCGGGTACGGTGGGCGCCATGCCAGGCAACGTGCAGGCGGTGGAGCGGGCGGTCGCGGTGCTGCGGACGCTCGCGGCGGCCGGACGTCCGCTCGACCTCGCCGAGATCGCCGACGCGCTCGGCCTGCCGAAGACGACGGCGTTCGGCCTCGTGCGCACGCTGCGCGACGTGGGCGTCGTCGAGCAGCGCGGCAGCGGCGGCTCGTACGCCCTGGGCGACGCGCTGGCCCGGCTCGGCCAGGCGGCCGTCGACCCGCACGACCTGCGCTCGATCGCCACCAACTGGGCCGATGCCCTGGCCGCGCGCTCCCGCCTGGAGGTGCTCGTCACGATGCCCGAGCCGGGCGGCGCCCGCGTGGTGCACCACGTGTTCCGTCCCGACGACAGCGCCCAGGTGCTGCGCATCGGCGACCTGCTGCCGCTGCACGCGTCCGCCTCCGGCAAGCTGCTGCTGGCGTTGGCCGTGCGCCCGCCCCGCCCGCCTGAGCTGGTGCGCTACACCGCGCGCACGATCACGCAGCGTCCGCGGCTCGAGGCCGTCCTGCAACGGGTCCGCGAGACCGGCTGGGCCGCGGAGTCCGGTGAGCTGCACCCCGACGAGGCCGGCGTCGCCGTCGCACTGCGCGGCTACGGCGGGCGTGGTCGTCGGGGGCGGTGTCGGTGCGCGGCCCGATCGAGCGGGTCACCGGGCGGGACGGACGCCCCTCCCCCGCGCTGCTCGAGCAGGTGCGCGCCACGGCCCACTCGATCTCGCGGGCGGTGGTGTCGTGACCTTCGTGGCTTCCGTCGACCAGGGCACCACGTCCACCCGGTGCATGCTGTTCGACCGCCAGGGGCAGACCGTCTCCCTCGCCCAGCGCGAGCACCGCCAGCTGTTCCGGCGTCCGGGCTGGGCCGAGCACGACGCGCTGGAGATCTGGCGCAACGTGCAGCGCGTCGTGCCGGCCGCCCTCGCCCAGGCCGGCGCCGACGCCCGCGACGTCGCGGCGCTCGGCATCGCCAACCAGCGCGAGACCACCGTCGTGTGGGACCCGTCGACCGGACGTCCGCTGGCGCCAGCCATCACCTGGCAGGACACCCGGACGTCGGAGCTGGTCGACGACCTCGTCGCGGCCGGTCACGCCGACACCGTGCGCCGCACCACGGGACTGCGGCCGGCCACCTACTTCGCCGGCCCGCGCCTGCGCTGGCTGCTCGACCACGTGCCGGGGCTGCGCGAGCGCGGCGCCGCCGGGGACGCGCTGTTCGGCACGATGGAGTCCTGGCTGATCTGGAACCTCACCGGCGGGCGCGACGGCGGCATCCACGTCACCGACGCCACCAACGCGAGCCGGACGATGCTGATGGACCTGTCGACGCGGCAGTGGGACGACGGGATGCTCGACCTGCTCGACGTCCCGCGCGCGATGCTCCCGCAGATCCGCAGCAACGCCGAGCGGTACGGCGACTGCCGCACCCTGCTGCGCGGCGTGCCCATCGCCGCCGCGGTCGGCGACCAGCAGGCCGCGCTGCTCGGCCAGACCTGCTTCGAGGCCGGCGACGCCAAGTGCACCTACGGCACCGGGGCGTTCCTGCTGGTCAACGCCGGCACGGAACGACCGCCGGACACGCAGGGCCTGCTGACCACCATCGGCTATGTCCTGGGCGACGAGCCGCCGGTGCACGCCCTCGAGGCTCCATCGCCATGGCCGGCTCTCTCGTGCAGTGGCTGCGCGACGCGCTGGAGATCATCCCGACCGCGCCGCAGATCGAGACCCTGGCCCGCACCGTCGACGACAGCGGCGGGTGCACGATCGTGCCCGCGTTCTCCGGCCTCTACGCGCCGCGGTGGTCGCAGGAGGCCCGCGGCGTCATCGTCGGGCTCACCTCGTACGTCGGTCGCGGCCACCTCGCCCGGGCCGTGCTCGAGGCGACCGCGTGGCAGACCTGGGAAGTGGTCGAGGCGGTGCGCCGCGAGGCGGGCATCGAGCTGGCCGGCCTGCGGGTCGACGGCGGCATGACGTCCAACCACCTGCTGATGCAGATGGTGGCGGACGTGCTCGACGTGCCGGTGCAGCGTCCGCTCGTCTCCGAGACCGTGTGCCTGGGCGCCGCCTACGCCGCCGGGCTCACGGTCGGGTTCTGGGCCGGGCTCGGGGCGCTGCGCCGCAACTGGCACCGTGCCGCGTCCTGGCAGCCGCAGATGGACCCGGCCACCCGCCGCCGGGGCGCGCGACGCTGGAGCCGCGCGGTCGAGACCGCGCTGCTGGCCGGCCGCCCCGACGACGAGGACGACGACTAGCCGAGCCGGCGTCCGGTCGTGGCCGAGAACAGGTGGATGGAGCCCGGGTCGGCCGGCGCCAGGTGCAGGTCGGCGCCCTTCTGCGGCGGGCGCCGCCAGTCGGCGCGGGCGACCAGCATCGGGGACTCCGAGCCCAGCCGCGCGGTGCCGTACATCCACGCGTCGGCGCCGAGCTCCTCCACGATCTCCACGCGCATCGCCACGCCGGAGTCGGCGACCTCGAGGTTCTCGGGCCGGATGCCCACGACGACCGTCGGGCCCTCGGCCTCGGCCAGGTCGTCGCGCGGCACCGGCACGACGAGGTCGCCGAAACGGACCCCACCGTCCTCGATCGGCAGCTCCAACAGGTTCATCGCCGGCGAGCCGAGGAAGCCGGCCACGAAGACGTTGGCCGGACGGTCGTACATCGTGCGCGGCGTGGCGCACTGCTGCAGGACGCCGTCCTTGAGCACGGCGACGCGGTCGCCCAGCGTCATGGCCTCGACCTGGTCGTGCGTGACGTAGACCGTCGTGGTGCCGAGGCGGCGCTGCAGCTGCGCGATCTGCGTCCGGGTCTGGACGCGCAGCTTGGCGTCCAGGTTCGACAGCGGCTCGTCCATGAGGAAGACCTTGGGCTGGCGCACGATCGCCCGGCCCATCGCCACGCGCTGGCGCTGGCCGCCGGACAGCGCCTTGGGCTTGCGGTCGAGGAACTGCTCGATGTCGAGCATGCGGGCGGCCTCGAGCACCCGCGGCCGGATCTCGGACGCCTTGGCGCCGGCCACCTTGAGCGCGAAGCCCATGTTCTCGGCCACCGTCATGTGCGGGTAGAGCGCGTAGTTCTGGAAGACCATCGCGACGTCGCGCTCCTTGGGCGGACGCCGGCTGACGTCGTCGTCACCGATGAGGATGCGGCCGGCGTCGACGTCCTCCAGGCCGGCCAGCATCCGCAACGAGGTCGACTTCCCGCAGCCGGAGGGGCCGACGAGCACGAGCAGCTCGCCGTCCTCCACGCGCAGGTCGAGGGCGTCGACCGCGGGGCGGTCCTGCCCGGGGAACAGGCGGGTCGCCTGCTCGAAGGTCACTGCAGCCATGACGGCTCCTTTCCACCGGCAGGAACGTGCCGGACGATCCGAGTGGTGGAGCCACCCTGACACATCGCCGTGTGATCCGGAACACTTTTGTGGGAGCGTTCCCAAACTTTCTCGTCCAGACAGTCGAAAGGGCCCGCACCCCAGCGGGGTGCGGGCCCTTCCGCGTGCGTCAGCCCTCGTACGCGGGGGCGCGGCCGTGGACCGCGTCGCCGATGCGGTGGATGCGCAGGGCGTTGGTGGAGCCGGGGATTCCCGGAGGGGCACCGGCCACGATGACGACCTCCTCGCCGGTCTGGCCGAGCTCGCGCTCGAGCAGCGCGGTGTCGACCTGCAGCACCATGTCGTCGGTGCCCTTCACCTGCGGCATGAGGAACGTCTGCACGCCCCAGGTGAGCGCCAGCTGGTTGCGGGTGACCGGGTCCGGCGTCAGCGCCAGGACGGGCACGTGCGAGCGGTAGCGCGCCATGCGGCGGGCCGAGCCGCCGATGGTCGTGAACGCGACGACGTACTTGGCCTCGATCGACTCGGCCACCGTCGCCGCACCGCGGCAGATGATGCCGCGCGGGTCTTGGGCTGCCAGGTGTAGGCGGCCATGCGGGGAAGCCCGTGGTCCTCGGTCGACTCCACGATGTTGGCCATCGTGCGGACGGTCTCGATCGGGTACTCGCCCACGCTCGTCTCGCCCGACAGCATGACCGCGTCGGCACCGTCGAGCACCGCGTTGGCGACGTCGGACGCCTCGGCGCGCGTCGGGCGCGGCGAGGAGATCATCGACTCCAGCATCTGGGTGGCGACGATGACGGGCTTGGCGTTGCGGCGCGCCTTCTCCACGATCAGCTTCTGGACGATCGGGACGTCCTCGAGCGGGAGCTCCACGCCCAGGTCGCCGCGCGCCACCATGAAGGCGTCGAACGCGTCCATGATCTCGTCGAGGTTCTCGACCGCCTGCGGCTTCTCGATCTTGGCGATGATCGGGCGCTTGACGCCCTCCTCCTCCATGATCGCGCGGACGTCCTCGGCGTCGCTGGCGTTGCGGACGAACGACAGCGCCACGAAGTCGACGCCGGCGCCCAGCGCCCAGCGCAGGTCCGCGACGTCCTTCTCGCTCATGGCCGGGACGCTGACGTTCACGCCGGGCAGGTTGATGCCCTTGTTGTTGCTGACCGGGCCGGCGACCTCGACCTCGGTGACGACGTCGGTCGCGGTGACCTCGCGCGCGACCAGGCGGACGCGGCCGTCGTCGACCAGGATCGGGTCGCCGGGCGAGACGTCGCCGGGCAGGCCCTTGTAGGTCGTCGAGCAGCGGCTGGCGTCGCCCTCGATGTCGTCGACGGTGATGGTGAAGGTGTCGCCGACGGCGAGCTGGTGGGGTCCGTCGGCGAAGCGGCCGAGGCGGATCTTGGGGCCCTGGAGGTCGGCCAGGACGGCGATGGCCTTGCCCGTCTCCTCGGCCACGCGGCGCACGGCGTCGAGCCGTCGCTGGTGGTCGGGCACGTCGCCGTGGCTCATGTTCAGACGAGCCACGTCCATGCCGGCCTCAGCCAGCTTCAGGAGGGTCTCGTAGGTGTCGACAGCGGGCCCGAGGGTACAGACGATCTTGGCTCTACGCACGGGTCCACCCTATCGACCGTCTCCGCACTACCGCACCCGAGGTGGGGTGAGCGTGAGACGTCGCTCACGTGAACGGACGACGACGAGGGGCCCAGCCGTGGCTGGACCCCTCGTCGTGCGGCGTCGGTCAGACGACGACCGGGCGCGCGTTCGGCGGGATCGGCGCCGGGAGCGCCGTGCTGCCGGTCAGGTAGGCGTCGACGCCCGCGGCCGCCGAGCGGCCCTCCGCGATCGCCCACACGATGAGCGACTGGCCGCGTCCGCAGTCGCCGGCCACGAAGACGCCGTCGACGCTGGACATGTACTGCTTGTCGCGCTTGACGTTGCCGCGCTCGTCCAGCTCGACGCCGAGCTGGTCGACCAGGCCGTCCTTCTCGGGGCCGGTGAAGCCCATGGCGAAGAGCACCAGCTGCGCCGGGATCTCGCGCTCCGTGCCGGCCCGCTCGGTGAGCTTGCCGTCGACGAAGTCGACCTCGACGATGCGCAGGGCGCGGACGTGGCCGTCCTCGTCGCCCACGAACTCCTGGGTCGAGACCGAGTAGACCCGCTCGCCGCCCTCCTCGTGCGCCGAGGCGACGCGGAAGAGCATCGGGTAGGTCGGCCACGGCTGGTTCTCCGGACGGTCCTCGCCCGGCTGCGGCATGATCTCCAGGCTCGTGACCGAGCGGGCGCCCTGGCGGATCGCCGTGCCCAGGCAGTCGGCGCCGGTGTCGCCGCCGCCGATGATGACGACGTCCTTGCCGGTGGCCAGGATCTGGTCCTCGACGGTCTCGCCGAGCGCGACCCGGTTGGCCTGGGGCAGGTAGTCCATCGCCTGGTGGATGCCGGCGAGCTCGCGGCCCGGGGCCGGCAGGTCACGACGCACGGTCGAGCCGATGGCCAGCACCACCGCGTCGTAGCGGTCGCGCAGCTGCGCACCGGTGAGCGACTCCCCCACGCGGACGCCGGTGCGGAACACCGTGCCCTCGCGCTTCATCTGGTCGATGCGCCGGTCCACCTGGACCTTCTCCATCTTGAACTCGGGGATGCCGTAGCGCAGCAGCCCGCCGGGCTTGTCGTCGCGCTCGTACACCGCGACGGTGTGGCCCGCCCGCGTCAGCTGCTGGGCGACGGCCAGGCCGGCCGGGCCCGAGCCGATGACCGCGACCGTCTTGCCGGTCAGCCACTCGGGCGGCTGCGGCTTGACGTTGTGGCGGTCCCACGCCTTGTCGATGATCGAGACCTCGACGTTCTTGATCGTCACCGGGTCGCGGTTGATGCCCACGACGCAGGCCGTCTCGCACGGCGCCGGGCACAGCCGGCCGGTGAACTCGGGGAAGTTGTTCGTCTTGTGCAGACGATCGATCGCCTCGTCCCAGTCGTCACGCCAGACCAGGTCGTTCCACTCCGGGATCAGGTTGCCCAGCGGGCAGCCGGAGTGGCAGAACGGGATGCCGCAGTCCATGCAGCGGCCGGCCTGCTCGGAGATGATCGGCAGCAGTGCGCGGCCGACGCCTCCGGGGTAGACCTCGTTCCAGTCCTTGACCCGCTCCTCGACCGGACGCCGCTCGGCGCCCTGGCGCGGGTACTTCATGAATCCTCGGGGATCAGCCACGAGCGGCCACCTCCATCATGCGCTCCGTCGTCTCGTCCTCGGTCAGGCCCAGCTGCTCGGCCTCGGCCTTCGCCTCCAGCACCTTGCGGTAGTTCACCGGCATGACCTCGCGGAACCGGGCCACCGCGGCGGTCCAGTCCTGCAGGAGCTGCTCGGCCACGGCCGAGCCGGTCTCCTCGTGGTGCTTGCGCACCAGCTCTCGCAGCTCCTCAGCAGCGGCGGCCGGCACGTCGCGCACCTCCACCATCTCGGGGTTGACGAGCGACGGGTCGAGGTCGAGCACGTAGGCCTCGCCGCCGCTCATGCCGGCCGCGACGTTGCGGCCGGTGGGTCCCAGGATGACCACGCGGCCACCGGTCATGTACTCCAGCGCGTGGTCGCCCACGCCCTCCACCACCGCGGTGCGCCGGAGTTGCGCACGCAGAAGCGCTCCCCCGCGCGTCCGCGCAGGAAGATCTCGCCCGACGTCGCGCCGAAGCCGATGACGTTGCCGGCGATGGTCTGCGCCTCGGCGGTGAACCGCGCCTCGCGCGGCGGCCGCACCACGATGCGTCCGCCCGACAGGCCCTTGCCGACGTAGTCGTTGGCGTCACCCTCGAGCCGCAGCGTGATGCCGCGCGGCAGGAAGGCGCCGAACGACTGCCCGGCGGTGCCGGTGAACGTCAGGTCGATCGTGTTCTCGGGCAGGCCCTCGCCCTTGTACCGCTTCGTCACCTCGTGGCCGAGCATCGTGCCGACCGTGCGGTTGACGTTGCGGATCTCGAGCTGGGCGCGCACCGGCTCGCCGCGCTCGAGCGCGTCCGCGCTCAGCTCGATGAGCCGGACGTCCAGCGCCTTGTCCAGGCCGTGGTCCTGCTTCTGGACGTTGTGGCGCGCGGCGTCCTCGGGCAGCTCGGGCACGTAGAACACCGGCGCCAGGTCCAGGCCGGACGCCTTCCAGTGGTCGACGGCGCGCCGGGTGTCGAGCAGCTCGGCGCGACCGACGGCCTCCTCGATCGAGCGGAAGCCCAGCTCGGCGAGCAGCTCGCGCACCTCCTGGGCGACGAACTCGAAGAAGTTCACGACGAACTCGGGCTTGCCGGTGAACTTCTCGCGCAGCTCACGGTTCTGCGTGGCGACGCCGACCGGGCAGGTGTCCAGGTGGCAGACGCGCATCATGATGCAGCCGCTGACCACCAGCGGGGCGGTGGCGAAGCCGAACTCCTCGGCGCCCAGCAGCGCGGCGATGACCACGTCGCGGCCCGTCTTGAGCTGGCCGTCGGTCTGCACGACGATGCGGTCGCGCAGGCCGTTGATCAGCAGCGTCTGCTGGGTCTCGGCCAGGCCGAGCTCCCACGGGCCGCCGGCGTGCTTGAGGCTGGTCAGCGGCGAGGCGCCGGTGCCGCCGTCGTTGCCCGAGACGAGCACGACGTCCGCCTTGGCCTTCGCCACGCCCGCCGCGACCGTGCCCACGCCGACCTCGGAGACCAGCTTCACGTGGACGCGAGCCGCGGGGTTGGCGTTCTTGAGGTCGTGGATGAGCTGCTTGAGGTCCTCGATCGAGTAGATGTCGTGGTGCGGCGGCGGCGAGATGAGGCCGACGCCCGGCGTCGAGTGACGCGTGCGCGCCACCCACGGGTACACCTTCGGACCGGGCAGCTGGCCGCCCTCGCCGGGCTTGGCGCCCTGGGCCATCTTGATCTGCAGGTCGTCGGCGTTGGTCAGGTACTCGCTGGTGACGCCGAAGCGACCGGACGCGACCTGCTTGATCGCCGAGCGACGCTCGGGGTCGTGCAGTCGCTCGGGGTCCTCGCCGCCCTCACCGGTGTTGGACTTGGCGCCCAGCCGGTTCATGGCGATGGCGAGCGTCTCGTGCGCCTCCTGGCTGATCGACCCGTAGCTCATCGCGCCGGTGGAGAAGCGCTTGACGATCGAGCTGACCGGCTCGACCTCCTCGATCGGCACCGGCGGCCGCTCGCCGCGCTTGAGCTCGAACAACCCGCGCAGCGTCATGAGCCGCTCGGACTGGTCGTCCACGCGCTGCGTGTACTGCTTGAAGATGTCGTAGCGGCCCGTGCGGGTCGAGTGCTGCAGGCGGAACACCGTCTCGGGGTCGAACAGGTGCTCCGGGCCGCCGCGGCGCCACTGGTACTCGCCGCCGGTCTCGAGCAGCCGCGGGCCGGACTGGCCGCGCAGCGGGTACGCCTTCTCGTGGCGCGCCTTCACCTCGGCGGCGAGCACGTCCAGGCCGACGCCGCCGAGCTTGGACGGGGTGCCGGTGAAGTAGGCGTCGACGACCTCGTGGGACAGGCCGACGGCCTCGAAGATCTGGGCCCCGGTGTACGACGCGACGGTCGAGACGCCCATCTTGCTCATGACCTTGAGGACGCCCTTGCCCAGGCCGCGCACGATGTTGCGCGCCGCCGTGCCGGGCTCGACGGACTCCACGTACACGCCCTCGCGGGCCAGGTCCTCGGCCGTCTCCAGCGCCAGGTACGGGTTGACCGCGGTCGCGCCGTAGCCGATGAGGAGCGCCACGTGGTGCACCTCGCGGACGTCGCCGGCCTCGACCAGCAGGCCGGCCTGCGTGCGCAGCTTCTCGCGCACCATGTGGTGGTGGACCGCCGAGGTCAGCAGCAGCGACGGGATCGGCGCCAGGTCGGCGTCGGAGTGGCGGTCCGACAGGACGATGATGCGGGCACCGTCGGCGATGGCGCGCGAGACGTCCGCGCAGATCTCGTCGAGCTTGGCCTTCAGCGCCTCGCCGCCGCCGGCCACCTCGAACAGGCCGCGGACGACGTGCACCGAGAAGCCCGGCATGTCGCCGTCCTTGTTCATGTGCCGGACCTTGGCCAGCTCGTCGTTGTCGACGACCGGGAAGGGCAGCTGCAGCATGCGGCAGGACGCCGGGCTGGGCGCCAGCAGGTTGCGCTCGGGGCCGATCGTGCCGGCCAGCGACGTGACGACCTCCTCGCGGATGGCGTCCAGCGGCGGGTTCGTGACCTGCGCGAAGAGCTGGTTGAAGTAGTCGAACAGGTTGCGCGGACGGTCCGAGAGCGCGGCGATCGGCGTGTCGGTGCCCATGGCGCCGATCGGCTCCGCGCCGGTGCGCGCGATCGGGGCGATGAGCTGGCGCACCTCCTCCTCGGTGTAGCCGAAGACCTGCTGGCGGCGGGTCACCGAGGCGTGGGTGTGGACGATGTGCTCGAGCTCGGGCAGGTCCTCGAAGCGGACCAGGCCCGAGTACAGCCACTCGTCGTAGGGGTGCTCGGCGGCGAGCTCGCCCTTGACCTCGTGGTCCTCGACGACGCGGTGCTCGTCCAGGTCGAGCAGGAACATCGTGCCCGGCTCCAGGCGGCCCTTGCGGACGACCGTCTCGGGGTCCAGGTCGAGCACGCCGGCCTCGGAGGCCAGGACGACCAGACCGTCCTCGGTGATCCAGAAGCGTCCCGGGCGCAGGCCGTTGCGGTCGAGCACGGCGCCGATCTGGGTGCCGTCGGTGAAGCACACGCACGCGGGGCCGTCCCACGGCTCCATGACGCTGGCGTGGAACTCGTAGAAGGCGCGACGGGAGGGATCCATCTCGGCGTCGTTCTCCCACGCCTCGGGGATCATCATCATCATCGCGTGGGGCAGCGAGCGTCCGCCCAGGTGCAGCAGCTCCAGCACCTCGTCGAAGGACGCCGAGTCCGAGCCCTCGGGGTCGCAGATCGGGTACAGGCGCTTCATGTCGCCGGGGATCAGGTCGCTCTCGAGCAGCGCCTCGCGGGCACGCATCCAGTTGCGGTTGCCGCGCGCGGTGTTGATCTCGCCGTTGTGGGCGATGAAGCGGAACGGGTGGGCCAGCGGCCAGCTCGGGAACGTGTTCGTCGAGAAGCGGCTGTGCACGACCGCGAGCGCGGACTCCATGCGCTCGTCCAGCAGGTCGGGGAAGAACGCGTCGAGCTGCTCGGTGGTGAGCATGCCCTTGTAGACCAGCGTGCGGCTGGACAGCGACGGGAAGTAGACGCTCAGCTCGCGCTCGCTGCGCTTGCGCAGGCAGAACGCGAGCCGGTCCAGCTCCAGGCCCGTGCGGTGCCCGTGCTCGGAGCGGACGAACAGCAGCTCGAAGCGCGGCATGACGCTGAGGGCCATGGAGCCCAGCAGGGACGGCTCGACCGGGACCTCGCGCCAGCCCAGGACCAGCAGGCCCTCCTCGGCGGCGATCTTCTCGACCGCGACGCGCGCGGCGTCGGCCTGGTCGGCCGGCTCGGGCAGGAACGCCATGCCGACGGCGTACTCGCCGGCGGCCGGCAGGTCGAAGTCGGCCACGGCGCGCAGGAAGCGGTCCGGGACCTGCAGCAGGATGCCCGCGCCGTCACCGGTGTTCTCCTCGGCGCCGACGGCGCCGCGGTGGTCCAGGTTGCGCAGGGCGGTGAGGCCCTGGTGGACGATGCTGCGGCTCGGCTCACCGGTGAGGGTGGCGACGAAGGCGACGCCGCAGGCGTCGTGCTCGTAGGCCGGGTCGTAGAGCCCCTGGGCGGGGTAGGTGCGCATGATGCATGACCTCCACACGTCGTCGATCGATCAGACCTGGGACGACGTTGGCCCGAGTCAGCACGGCCACATTACACGCAGGTCACGGCGAGACCGAATCGCGGCGCACCGGGCGGGGCCTCAAGCGACGGTGCCGCCGACGAGCGTCCCGACCCCGTAGGTCAGGGCGGCGGCGAGGGCGCCGAGCAGCAGCTGGCGGCTGCCGCCGAACCACCACGTGCGCGCGGTCACCCGCGTCACCACGGCGCCGCAGGCGAACAGCGCGACGAGCGAGACGACGACCGCCGGCCACACCGACGTGGCCCCGAGCAGGAACGGCAGGATCGGCAGCAGGGCCCCGACCGCGAACGACCCGAAGGAGGACACGGCGGCCAGGACGGGCGACGGCAGGTCGTCGACGTCGACGCCCAGCTCGACCTCGGCGTGGACGCGCACGGCGTTCTCCAGGTCGCGGTGGACGTCGGCGGCCGCCTCCCGGGCGACGTCGGGGTCGATGCCCTTCTCCACGAACATGCCGGCGAGCTCGGCCTCCTCGCCCGCGGCGTTGCGGACGATCTCGGCCCGCTCGACCTGGACCTCACGCAGGGCGGCCTCGGCCTGGCTGGCGACCGAGGTGTACTCCCCCGCGGCCATGGAGAACGCGCCGGCGGCCAGGCCGGCGAGCCCGGCCAGGACGACCGCGTCGGTGTCGGTCGTGCCGCCCGCCACGCCCATGGCGAGGGCGAAGTTGGACACGAGCCCGTCCATGGCGCCGAACACGGCCGGCCGGAGCCAGCCGCCGGTCACGTCCTGGTGCTCGTGCTCCACCTCGGTCATGACCGCGTGGACCCCTGCTGCTCGCCGTCGGCCGCCGGGTCGGTGGCGTCGTCGGCGTCCGCGGCCACCGCGTCGCCGTCGGCGTCCGCGGCGTCGTCGGGGGCCACCTCGTGGCCGGGCATCATCGCGGCCGGCTCGTCGAAGCCGCGGCGCGTGGCCCAGACGAAGTAGGCCAGGGCGAGCAGGAAGACGACGATGGACGTCCAGACGTTGAGCCGGAAGGGGCCGATCTCGTTGGCCGGGTCGATGCGGAGCTGCTCGATCCAGAAGCGTCCGGCCGTGTAGACCATGACGTACAGCGCGAAGACGCGCCCGCCGTGCAGCCGGAACCGGTGGCCGAGCCACACGATGAGCGCGGCGCCGAGCAGGTTCCAGACCAGCTCGTACAGGAACGTCGGGTGGAAGGTCTCGAACTGCTCGAACCCGCTCGGGCGGTGCTCGGCGTCGATCTCGAGCGCCCACGGCACCGTGGTCGGCCGGCCGAACAGCTCCTGGTTGAACCAGTTGCCGAGGCGTCCGACCGCCTGGGCCACGAGCAGGCCGGGGGCCAGCGCGTCGGCCAGGGCGCGGAAGCGCACGCCGTAGCGGTGGCAGGCGTACCAGGCGCCGAGCGCGCCGCCACTGATGGCGCCCCAGATGCCCAGGCCGCCCTCCCAGATGCGGAAGACGTCGGTCCAGTCCTGCCCGGCGCGGAAGTACAGCTCGTTGTCGGTGACGAGTGGTAGATCCGTGCGCCGACGATGCCGGCGGGGATCGCCCACATCGCGATGTCGCCGACGACCCCGGGACGCCCGCCGCGGGCCTGCAGACGTCGTTCGGCGATCCAGATCGACAGCAGCGCGCCGATGATGATGCCGAACGCGTACGCGCGCAGCGGGACCGGACCGAGGTGCCAGACGCCGCTGTCGGGGCTGGGCAGGTAGGTCACCATCAGTGCCTCTCGACGCCCGCACGCAGCTCGCGGGCCAGCTCGCGGACGGCGTCGACACCGGCCGAGGGGGTGGGCGCGTCCAGCAGGCAGCGCACCAGGGCGGAGCCGACGATGACGGCGTCGGCGAAGGCGGCGACCTCGTGCGCCTGGGCGCCGTTGCTCACGCCCAGGCCGACGCCCACCGGCTTGTCGGTGACGCCGCGCAGGCGCTGCACCAGGGTGGGCGCCAGGCTGCTGGTCTGCTGGCGCTGGCCGGTGACGCCCATGACCGCCGTCGCGTAGACGAAGCCGCTGGCCGCCTCGGCGGTCATGGCGAGCCGCTCGTCGGTGGACGACGGCGCGACGAGGAAGATCTGGTCCAGGCCGTGCTCGCGGGCCGCGGCCGTCCACTCCCCCGCCTCGTCGGGCGTGAGGTCGGGGCGTGATGAGCCCGGCGACCGCGGCGGCGCGAGCCGCTCGGCGAACGTGGCGACGCCGAGGCGCTCGACCGGGTTCCAGTAGGTCATGACCACGGTCGGGGCACCGGTCGCGGCGCTGGCGGCCACGACCTCGAAGACGTCGCCGACCTTCGTGCCCGCGGCGAGCGCGGCGTCCGCGGCGGCCTGGATGGTCGGGCCGTCCATCACCGGGTCGCTGTAGGGCAGGCCGACCTCCACCAGGTCGACGCCGCCCTCGACCATCGCCTCGATGGCGGCGATCGACGTCTTCTTGTCCGGGAAGCCGGCCGGCAGGTAGCCGACCAGCGCGGCCCGGTCCTCGGCGCGGGTGCGGGCGAACAGCTCGTCGACGGCGCTCACTCCTCGACCCCCTCGTCCAGGACGACCGGGCCGTCGATGAGCCCGAAGTACTCGGCGGCCGTGTGGACGTCCTTGTCGCCGCGACCGGACAGGTTCACCAGGATCGTCGCGTCCGGGCCGAGCTCCTTCGCCAGGCGGAGCGCACCGGCCAGGGCGTGCGCGGACTCGATGGCGGGGATGATGCCCTCGGTCTTGCACAGCAGGTCGAAGGCGTGCATCGCCTCGGCGTCGGTCGCCGGGAAGTAGGACGCCCGACCGGTCTCGGCCAGGTACGAGTGCTCCGGACCCACGCCCGGGTAGTCCAGGCCGGCCGAGATCGAGTGCGACTCCATGGTCTGGCCGTCCTCGTCCTGGAGCAGGAACGAGCGCGCGCCGTGCAGCACGCCGACGTCGCCGCCGGTGATGGTGGCCGCGTGGCGTCCGGTCTCGACGCCGTCGCCGCCGGCCTCGACGCCGTACAGGCGCACGTCCGCGTCGTCGACGAAGCCGGTGAACAGGCCGATGGCGTTCGAGCCGCCGCCGACGCACGCGACGGCCGCGTCGGGCAGGCGGCCGAGCAGCTCCAGGCTCTGGCGGCGGGCCTCGTCGCCGATGCCACGGGTCAGGTCGCGGACCATCGCCGGGAACGGGTGCGGGCCGGCGGCGGTGCCGAACAGGTACGTCGTGCGCTCGACCGAGGCGACCCAGTCGCGCAGCGCCTCGTTGATGGCGTCCTTGAGCGTCCGGCTGCCGGTGCGCACGGGCACGACCTCGGCGCCGAGCATCTTCATGCGGGCGACGTTGAGCGCCTGGCGCTCGGTGTCCACCTCGCCCATGTAGACCGTGCACTCCATGTCCAGGTACGCGCACGCCGTGGCCGACGCGACGCCGTGCTGGCCGGCGCCGGTCTCGGCGATCGCCCGCGGCTTGCCCATGCGCTTGGCGAGCAGGGCCTGGCCCAGGACGTTGCGGATCTTGTGCGCGCCGGTGTGGTTGAGGTCCTCGCGCTTGAGCAGGATGCGTGCGCCGGCCGCCTCGGAGAAGCGGGTCGCGTCGTAGAGCGGGCTCGGGACGTTGGCGTACTCGCGCAGCATCCGGTCCAGCTCGGCGGTGAAGGTCGGGTCGGCCTTCGCCTCGGTCCAGGCGGCGTCGAGCTCGTCGAGGGTGGCGATGAGCGCCTCGGGCATGAAGCGTCCGCCGAAGCGGCCGAAGTGGCCGGTGGCGTCAGGTTGTGCGTAGGTCATGACGGAGTTCCTCGGAAGCGGGGCGGACGGGCGGCCGACGCCGTCCCGCCCGCGTGTGGTGGCACGGACGGCGGGGTGGAGCGCCGAGTCACCATCGGTGCTGGAGCGCCGGGTGCTGCCCGGCCGCGACCAGGTCGGCCACGCTGGCCCGCGGGTCGTCGCCGCGCACCAGGGTCTCGCCCACGAGGACGACGTTCGCGCCCGAGCGGGCGTAGGAGATGACGTCGTGCGGACCCTTGACGCCGGACTCGGCGACCTTGACCACGTGGTCGGGCAGGACCGGCGCGACCCGGGCGAAGGTGCCGGTGTCGACCTCGAGCGTCTTGAGGTTGCGGGCGTTGACCCCGACGAGGTCGGCCCCGGCGTCGGCGGCGCGGCGCGCCTCCTCCTCGTCGTGGACCTCGACCAGCGGCGTCAGGCCGATCGAGCGGCCGCTCGATGAGGCTCTCGAGCGCGTTCTGCTCGAGCGCCGCGACGATGAGCAGGGCGAGGTCGGCACCGGCGGCGCGGGCCTCCCACAGCTCGTAGCTGGTGGTGATGAAGTCCTTGCGCAGCAGCGGCACGTCCACGCGGGAGCGGACGGCCTTGAGGTCGTCCAGCGACCGCCGAAGCGGCGCTGCTCGGTGAGGACGCTGATCGCGGCGGCCCCACCGGACTCGTAGGCCGACGCCAGGGCGGCCGGGTCGGCGATCTCGGCCAGCGCGCCCTTGCTCGGGCTGGAGCGCTTGACCTCGGCGATGACCGAGACCCCGTCGGCGCGGAACGCCGGCATGGGGTCGATCGAGGGCAGCTGACGGGACGCGCGCTCCTTGAGGTCGTCGAGCGTCGTCGTCGCCATGCGCTGCTCACGGTCCGCGGCGACGCCCGCAAGGATGTCGTCGAGCACGGTCATCGTGGCCTCCTCCGCTGCGCCGGCCGCGGCGCGGCCGGATGCCGCAAGCCTAGTCCCGGGCCAGCCCGCGCCGGACGACAGCCCTCGATTCGGCGACGTCCCGCGTCCGGGACGACCGGCCGTCGCTACGCTCCGGGCCATGGTC
>NZ_JBNFNZ010000002.1:0-41605 GCF_057364525.1 Aeromicrobium sp. PFPM2_SD2 | reverse complement strand
GTCGCGAGCCTGCAGCGGCCCGTCGGGCCTGGGCCTGCTCCTGCTTCGCGGCCGCGGCGCGCAGCTGCCAGGCCTCGTACTGGTCGGTGAGGCGTGCGGTGCGGTTGAGCGCAGCGTCGAGCACGGCCGTGATCCGCAGCGCCAGGCCGTCCGGGGCGTCCTCGGTCGGGGGCGTCGGCGTCTGGGTGACCGGCGACGTGTCGATGCGCGTCTCGTCGCTCTCCCCGGCGACCGCGACGGTCACGCCGGCGGTCCCCAGGACGGCGGCCGTGCTCAGCGCGGCCAGGCCTCCCTTGGCGGTCCAGCTCATGCGGGCTCCTCCTCGATCGGATCGGGTCACTGCTGAGCCTGCCCATCTGTGATGAGGCCAACATGAAATGTGCGTGAGGGAGTTCTTAGGCAGGGATGCCGCCACACGTCGACACCCGACGGCGAGATTGGCAGACACCGAACGCGCGGGAAGTTACAGTCGTGCAATACCCGGCCCAGTAGGAGCACGACCTTTGGGAAGTACCTCACGACCCGTCGCGGAGAGCGCGCGCGCTGTCTCTATCGAAGCTCCCCAGTTGGGGTTGTCGGTTCGAACGATCAATTGTCTCCGATCCGTCGGAATCACAACCGTGCTCGATCTGACATTTTGGAGTGACGAACAGTTGCTCGGCATCAGGCACTTCGGTCAGAAGTGTCTTCTTGAGGTCCGTCGCATCCGCCCATCTTGCCGCGATGAGGCGTTCATCCGAGAGCACCAGTACCCTAAGACGTCGGCTTCGGACGAAGACGTGGCGGATGTGATCTCGACTTATCTCTCGCAGACTCCCCGCACACCGTTCGAGTTCACGGATATCGCAGTCGTCGTTCGTCGTTCTTTGGATCAGGAAGTTGCCGATCGAGCCATTCGTCGGGCCCTCGATCGCCTCCACAAGCACAAAAGCTCTGCCGTTAAACGACTGCGCGGCACCGATCAGTACGCGCACCTCGAGGAAGGGATGGAGGTGATTCGGCCTGTCCCTGATCACGTAACCAAGATGATCGAGTTGCGACTCGCCGGGCGCACACTGCAGGAGATTGCCTCTTCCTTTGAACTTACGCGAGAGCGGGTTCGACAACTGCTCAAGCAATACGGCGGGCCGTCTAGCGCTGCCGTTCGCGCCGAGCAGTCCCGCCTTCGCGAGGAAGCGGAATCCAGGAAAGCCGAGGACGCCGCGCGAAGGATCCGCGAGTACGTCTCTCAGCATGGGCCCTCGACGACGGCAGCCGTAGCCGTAAGCACGGGAATCGAGGTCGCATTCATCGGCAGGGCGTGGCCCGCTGAAATTCGTCATCTGAGACTAAGTGGTGCTCACCCGGCCGCGCGCAGGTGGAGCGACGAGCAAGTCTTGGACGCGCTTCGGGAGGCAGCGTTGTACGAATTTCCGTTGACGACCAAGGGGTACGCGGGACTGATCGCGGTGGGACAAATCGAGGGCCCCTCCGTGCCCCGAGTCAGCCAGATCTACGGGTCTTGGAGCGAGGCGTGCCTTCGGGCGGGCGTCGAACCCGGTCGCGCGCATCGCGAGTACAACTCTCGCTGGACTGACGCAGACCTGCTTCAAATCGTCTCTCGGTACATGGCCGATCCCGACTCCCCAGGAAGCGCAACGCAGTTCGACGCCTGGAAGAACGCGCATGTCCCCGACGGCCCCTCATTTCAGACTTTGCGGAACCGACTGGGTAGCTGGAACGACATCAAAATCGCGGCTGCTGAAAGCAGGGACTAAATGAATGAGGTCGAACGCCTGGACGAACTGCTCCAGCAGAACTTGGATGAAGGCACGCGGGCTCGGATCTGGGACTCTGCGAACTCCATCTTGTCCCGGAGCACGGGTGCTGGAGGCGAGACGGTGCTTGCGCTGGGCTACGTCCAGTCAGGCAAGACGACGTCCATCACCGCTTTGGCGGCTGCCGCTGCGGACCGCGGTTATAGCGTCATCGTCGCGCTGCTCGGCTCCACCAACTTGCTGCTGGAACAAAACCGGGCCCGCCTCGAAGGCGCGCTCGGCGTCGCCACCCGTGCGGACTATGTATGGATCAGCGAGACGAATCCCGCCGGCTCCGCGGCAGGCAAGAAATTGTCGCGTTTCGTGGAACTTGGAAGGGTGTGCCTCGTCCCTCTTCTCAAGCATGCGGGGCGGATCAACGCTGCCGCCGAACAACTTGCGAAACTCCCCGCCGGGACGTCCGTACTGATCGTGGACGACGAGGCTGACCAGGCATCGCTCAACACAAGCAGGGAGTCGGAAAGCAAGACCTACGCGGCGATTCGAACCCTGCGGGAGGCAGTTCCCTGTCACCTCTACGTGCAGTACACCGCTACTCCATACGCTCCGCTCCTTCTTGATGCCGCGGATGCCCTCAGCCCTGATCACGTCGAGTTCCTCACCCCCGGGCCCGGTTACACGGGAGGAAAGCAGTTCTTCATCGACAATGCCCGTCGCGTTGTCCGGAACGTTCCACTCCTCGATGAACAGTCCTCGAAAACACCTCCGCTCCAACTTCAGACGAGTCTTCACAAGGCACTCTGCGCCTTCATCGCGGGCTCTGCCCTACTTCTGGTCCATGACCGCAGCGCACCCCCGATCAGCATGCTGGTCCACTCGACAGCGCGGAACGACGTGCAGGCCCGGTATGAGCTGTTGATCCGTCGCCAGCTTGAGTCGTGGCGGAATGCTGTGCTGGACACGGTCGAGTCGGTTCCGGAAGACATCCAGGAAGAGCGTCGCCGGATCGTCGAGAACGGCGCACCCGACGTCGACGACGAGACATTCGTCCGACAGGTTTCGTACGTGGTGAACGAGGCGGTGCTCTGGCTGGTCAACAGTGCCGCGGACGTGAACCGCGTGGATTGGCACGTGAGCCCGATCCATATCCTGGTGGGCGGGAACAAGCTTGATCGGGGCTTCACCGTCGAGGGCTTGACGGTCACCTACATGAATCGTCCGGCCAGCCCCCAGGTCGACACCCTAGAGCAGCGTGCCCGTGCCTTCGGATACCGCGCCGACCTTCTCCCCTACTGCCAGTTCTTCGCCAGCAAACGAACTGTCAGCTCGTTGACTGGCATCGTGCACACGGAAGAGGACCTTCGCGCTCGTTTGCGCGACCATGTCGAGGCCGGCGGATCGGTGCATTCGTGGGCGAACGAAATCGGCCTCATCCTTCCTGACGGAATGAAACCCACCAGGGCGTCGGTCGTCAGTGCACTCTCCACCATGGGCCTGGGATGGCACCAGCTGAGAATGGTCGATCGCAGCCAAGAGGCGCTGGATGCCAATTGGGTACTTCTTTCAGAGGTAGGCCTGGATGCCGCGCCGCACGTGGACCACGGGCGTCTCCACCTTCGCACGCTGACGCTCGACGACTGGAGCACGTTCGAGCGACTACTGACGTCCTGGCGCCGCCCGGACTACAGTCCTGGTTGGATCCACGATCAACTCGTGCTGGCTGCTCAGCGGGTTTTTGAACGCGCGCGAACCGCGACGCTGATGCTGATGGAGGACGCCCGCTCGACAGGCGGGGCGCCTCGCGAGCGGAAGTGGAGCCGAGAGACCGGGTTCATCAACCTGTTCCAGGGCCGCGACCTCAGGCCCCAGCCCGACGGTTCCTTCTACCCCGGTGACCAGCGAGTGCTAGGGCTTGAGGAAAAACCAGATCAACTCGTCCTGCAGGTACACCGAGTACGCCCGCGCAATGAAGCCCAGGAGTCCTTAACCCTGGCGATCCACGCAGGATCTGGCCTCGTCATAAGAAAGGCGACCGATGTCTAGAACAATTTCCACCAGTCCGGGTTCCGTCACTCAACTTCCGCTTCACAGCCTACGTCTCGACCCCGAGAATCCCCGGGTTCCCGAAAACCACCGCGGCAAGGACAACCTCGAGCTGGCGCAGCTGCTGGAGATGGGATTCGACGCGTACGCCGTGGCACAGTCGATCGCCGATCTCGGCTACTTTAGTGCCGAACCGTTGATCGTTGTTCCCTCCGCAACACACAGCGACGCTTGGATCGTCGTTGAGGGAAACCGGCGCCTGACTGCGCTCTTGGGTCTCGCCAGCCCCGAGATCCGTGCAGGCTTCTCGGCACCGGACCGTTGGGACGCGCTCGCCTCCAAGCGATCGATCCGACTTGACGATGAAGTGCCAGTAGTCGTCCATGAGACTCGCGATACGACGCACGCCGAGATCGCACGCATCCACGTCGTGGGGAAACTCGGGTGGCGCCCCTTGATGCAGGCGCGCTACATCGCCGCCCGCGTAGACGAGGGCAGGACCATCGCTGAGGTAGCTGATCTCATCGGCGTCACCAAGAGCAAGGCCGCCGATCTGTACCGGGATCAGGCGGTCCTTCGACAGGCAGAACGGTTCGGCCTGGAGACCTCACAGGTCGAGGCAGCGTTTTCGCTGCTCACGGTCGCCATGAGCAGCACGAAGATTCGCGATCACGTCGGCGCTCCACTTGGTTCTCAGCTCAAGCCTGGACAGGATCCCATTCCCACTGCAAAGGCAGACGAGTTGAGCGAGGTCATCACGTGGATCTTCGGCGACGAAGAACGCGAGTCGCTAATCTCCGACTCACGCCAGATCGCACAACTCGGAAACGTCGTAGCGAGTGATGTCGGTCTCGCTGCCCTTCGAGGCGGCAAGAGTCTCGAAGAGGCCAAGCAGACAGTGGCATCGGCCGGACTGGATCCCCTGGTCAGTCTCGTGAAGCGTCTCACTACCGCCAGGTCCGCCCTGTCCAGCGCCAGCAATGACATCACTGAGTTCGCGCGTGACGCCGAGGTGCGCCACCTCCTGGACGATATCGAGTCCCTGCTGGTGAGTATCCGATCAGGCCAGCAGGAGATCGATGAGGACGCAGACGGTGACTGATCTTGAGGTCAAGACAGCAGAGCTCCTCGCTGACTGGATCGAGACCGTCGTCGCCGTCAGCGACTCGGGCCATTTTGGCATCGACAAGCTCGCGGACCATGCCGAGCAAGAGCTTGGCGTCGCACCAAACCGGCTCCAAGACGGCCTTCGGGTTTGTCGTCGCCGCGCCCGGGTGCTCCAGAAGTCTTACCCTCTCGTGGTCAACGACTTAGCCGTTCTGCGGTCCGGGAACCGGGACGCGGACTACTTCGCTCTTCTCCACCTGACTCCAGGTTCAGTCGCTCGACAGACCGTTCGCATGGCCGAGACGCAGCAGATGGCCGAACTGCTCGAGCTGATTGCAGAGCGAGCCTTGTCGAACTATTGGGGCGCAGGCGGCGACGCTTTGCGTTTCGGTTACCCTTCGGCGCACGGGCGCCCGGCATCGTTCCCCGACGCCGTGGCGTGGCTAGCGAAACGAATGGGCGTCGAACCGGGTCGGGGTTACCGGCCGCCGATCCGAAAGGACGGAGGCGTCGACGTCGTGGCATGGAGACAGTTCGCTGATGGCCGTCCAGGTTTCCCGGTCGCGCTGGCCCAGTGCACCATTCAGAGCGACCTCACCGCCAAGGCAAACGACATCGACGTACGGCTTTGGGCGAGCTGGTTGGCAATGGACACTGACCCAACGCCAATGCTGGTCGTACCTGGGACCTTCCAGGCTTCGGGTCACGACTGGCAGCTCCTCAGCACTTCCCTGCTCGTGATCGATCGGATGCGGCTGGTGGAGTTGATGGGGAGGGGCGCAAATGCGCCAGTAGGGGCTGAATGGACGCATGAAACTTGGGGCCACCTACGAGACACGTTGAAGGCGGCCGAACTTTGACAACCAAAGCCGACCTCGTATGGGACATCGCGACTCGCCTCGGAGTCGAAGTTCCTCACATGTCGACCGGCTCGACGGAGCCACGTCAGATTTTCGATCAGATCAACGACGTCCTGGGCCTCGGGCTGCCGTCGTCTCTCACCAAGCCCGAGATGGCGCGAGCGATCGTGGAAGCGACGGGAAGTGCCTGGTTGGCGAACTACGAGTCGCGTGGCGGCACCGTCACGCGAGAGGGACTCGAAGCGGTGAGCCGCTCGGTCGCCGACCTCCTCGGCGGATGACCGAACCGCCGACCCCGCCTCCTGAACCTGACCGCATTCCGCCGGGTTCAGAGTTGAGCTCGAAGATGTCGCGGCTGGCGCGCACAGACACCGCTCCTGAATTGGCCCTGCGGCGTGCGCTGCATGCCGCAGGGATGCGCTACCGGGTTCAGCTGCACGTGCCGGGCAATCGGCGGCGCCGGATCGACGTCGCCTTCACTCGCGCGAAGGTCGCCGTGTTCGTCGACGGCTGCTTCTGGCACGGTTGCCCGCAGCACGGGACTCGCCCGGCGGCCAACCGCGAGTGGTGGGACTGGAAGATCGCTCGCAACCAGGCCCGCGACGCTGACACGAACGCCCTGCTGCAGTCCCAGGGCTGGCAGGTGGTGCGGGTCTGGGAGCACGAGGACCCCATGGCCGCCGCCGCCTTGATCAGCGACGTCGTCGCAGGACGGTCACCTCGTCGACGCTGAACGGCGTCTCGGCAACGACCTTCTTCCAGCGCGGTCCCGAGCGCTTCATCTGCTGCCGCATCACGTGGTAGACGACGCCGGCGTTCACGCCGTTGCCGAGCTGCTTGTACGTGAGGGCGTCCGCCTGCCCGGGGAACTCGAACTCGTCCGGCAGGCCCTGCATCCGGGCCGCCTCGCGAGGCGTGATGCGGCGCAGCGGGCTGCCGAGGATGGTCGTCTGGGTGATCGCCACCAGAGCGGGTACGTACGTCGCCTTCTTCACGCGGATGCCCGAGGGGCGGAAGTGCATGATGCACTCCTCCAGCGTCTGAGCGTCCTGGGCCTGCCACTCCAGCTTGCGGCGCGACGGCGGGAAGCCCTCGAGCTGGTCGAAGTCCTCCAGCCAGGCGTCGATCAGGTCGCAGTGCTGCGTGTAGAGCTCGGAGTTCCTGCGCAGGAAGTTCGCCTTCCAGGCCGGGAGTCCTTCCGGCAGCTCGAAGACGTCGGCGTGGATGAACGCATCGACCCAGATCGGGAAGCCAGGCAGCTTCTGGACGCCGGCCGCGCGCATGCGACGGACGAACTCCGCCCACGCCTGGACCCAGCGCTTCTCCGAGGCGGTGAGCTCGTAGTTGACCCGTCCCTCGATCTCGCCGTCGGCCTGGAGGAACTGGCGCAGGTCCCAGGCCTGCGGGTCCCAGTCGCCCACCGGCTTGTTGGTGACGACGGGCTCGACCTCGTCCATGGCCGTCTCGTCGCCGACGTAGGTCGCGGCGATGAACACACGCTCACGGACCTGCGGGCGCCCTCCGAGCAGCTCCGGCAGCAGGTGCGGCGAGAAGACGGCCGGCGTCGACGAGACCTGGTAGCCGAGCTCGCGCAGGCTGCGGATGATCACGTCCCACTCGTGCTTGTGCCGAGGGCCCGCGATGTTCCGGACGTTCTCGAGCAGCACCAGCGACGGTCGGTGCTCCTCGAGGATCTTGCAGATGTTGTAGAACAACGTGCCGCGCGCCTCGTCCATGCCTCGCTGCATGCCCGACTTGGAGAACGGCTGGCACGGGAAGCCCGCGGCCAGCACGTCGTGCGCCGGGACCTTCACGACGGGATCGGTCTCGGGGATGATGTCCCCCGCGACCGGCATCTCCCAGTTGTGCTGGTAGATCTTCGCGGCGGCCTCGTCGATCTCGGAGGCGTAGACGCACTCGCCACCAAGGGCGGACAGCGCGTAGTGGAACCCGCCGATGCCGGCGAAGAGGTCGACGAAGGTGAAGGTGGGCGACTTCGAGCTCATGTTCGAATCCTAGACGTCGACGCTGACAGGGACGGGCTGGTGCGGGGCGTGTCCGTGGACGAGCCCCGGCCCCGTCGGGGCCGGGGCTCGTCCACCTGACGCCTCAGGTCAGCTGCAGCCGCTGGTCGAGCCGCAGCCCTCGCAGACGTGGCACGAGCCGGCCGGACGCATCTTGGTGCCGCAGGTCATGCACAGCGGGCTGTCGACCGCCGCACCGGTGATGACCTCGAGCAGCTCCGCGGACGTGTGGGCCTGGGCCGGAGCGGCCTTGGCCGTCTCGGCGACGACCTCGGCGGGCGTCTCGGGAGCTTCGGCCTTCTCCTCGACCCGGGCGCCCTTCTCGGTCGGCGCGGACTCGACGAGCTCGGCGGCCGTCGTGCCGTTGCTGACCGGCTGGTGCGAGCCGGTGTCCAGGTAGCGCTGACGCTCCGCGGCCGAGTGGATGCCCAGGGCCGAACGGGTGTCGAAGTCCAGGTAGTCCAGCGCCAGGCGGCGGAAGACGTAGTCCATGATCGACTGCGCCATGCGCACGTCCGAGTCGTCGGTCAGGCCGGCGGGCTCGAACTTGAGGTTCGTGAACTTCTGGACGTAGGTCTCCAGCGGCACGCCGTACTGCAGGCCGATCGAGACCGCGATCGAGAAGGCGTCCATCACGCCGGCCAGGGTCGAGCCCTGCTTGCCCAGCTTGAGGAACAGCTCGCCGAGCTCGCCGTTCTCGTGCGCGCCCGAGGTCATGTAGCCCTCGGCGCCACCGACGCTGAAGCTCGTCGTGATCGACGCGCGCGACTTGGGCAGGCGACGACGGATCGGCTTCTCGACGACGACCGTCTTGACCTCGGTCTTCTCGGCGGGCGCCTCGGCCTTCTTGGCCTTGGCGTCGCTCAGCGGCTGGCCGACCTTGCAGTTGTCGCGGTAGACCGCGAGCGCCTTGAGGCCGAGCTTCCAGCCCTGGAAGTAGACGTCGGCGATCTCCTCGACCGTCGAGGTCTCGGGCATGTTGACCGTCTTGGAGATGGCGCCCGACAGGAACGGCTGGGTCGCGGCCATCATGCGGACGTGGCCCATGGGCTTGATCGCGCGCTCGCCGACGGCGCAGTCGAAGACCTCGTAGTGCTCGGTCTTGAGGCCGGGGGCGTCGATGACGTGGCCGTGCTCGGAGATGTACTCGACGATCGCCTCGATCGTCTCGTTCGTGTAGCCGAGCTTCTTCAGCGCCGCCGGGACGGTCTGGTTGACGACCTGCATGGAGCCGCCGCCGACCAGCTTCTTGAACTTGACCAGCGAGAAGTCCGGCTCGATGCCGGTCGTGTCGCAGTCCATCATGAAGCCGATGGTGCCGGTCGGCGCGAGCACCGACGCCTGGCTGTTGCGCCAGCCGGCCTTCTCACCGATCTTCAGGTTCTCGGCCCACTGCTTGGTGGCCTCGCGGTGCACGGCGATGTCCATCGCGTGCATCGTGCGGACGTCGTCGTTGGCCGCGAGGTGCTTGCGCATGACGCGGGTGTGGCCGTCCTTGTTCTGCGCGTAGCCGTCGTACGGGCCGACGACGCCGGCCAGCTCGGCCGAGCGGCGGTAGGACGTGCCGGTCATCAGCGACGTGATCGACGCGGCCAGCGCGCGGCCGCCGTCGGAGTCGTACGCCAGGCCCGAGGCCATGAGCAGCGCGCCCAGGTTCGCGTAGCCGATGCCCAGCTGGCGGAAGGCCTTGGTGGTCTCGCCGATCGCCTCGGTCGGGAAGTCGGCGAAGCAGATGGAGATGTCCATCGCGGTGATGATCAGCTCGACGCTCTTGACGAAGCGCTCGACCGCGAAGCTGCCGTCGTCCTCGAGGAACTTGAGCAGGTTGAGGCTGGCCAGGTTGCAGCTGGAGTTGTCCAGGTGCATGTACTCCGAGCACGGGTTGGACGCGGTGATGCGGCCGGCCTCGGGCGTGGTGTGCCAGTCGTTGATGGTCGAGTCGTACTGGATGCCGGGGTCGGCGCAGGCCCAGGCGGCCTTGGCGATCTTGCCCCACAGGTCGCGGGCGTCGATGCTCTCGATGACCTCGCCGGTGGTGCGGGCGCGCAGGCCGAAGTCGGTGCCCTCCTCGACCGCGCGCATGAACTCGTCGTTGACGCGGACCGAGTTGTTGGCGTTCTGGTACTGGACCGAGGTGATGTCCGAACCACCGAGGTCCATGTCGAAGCCGGCGTCGCGCAGGACGCGGATCTTCTCCTCCTCGCGCTCCTTGGTCTCGACGAACTCCTCGATGTCGGGGTGGTCGACGTCCAGGACGACCATCTTGGCCGCACGACGCGTGGCGCCGCCGGACTTGATGGTGCCGGCCGACGCGTCCGCACCGCGCATGAACGAGACCGGGCCGGAGGCGGTGCCGCCCGAGGAGCGCAGCAGCTCCTTGGACGAGCGGATGCGCGAGAGGTTGAGGCCGGCACCGGAGCCGCCCTTGAAGATCAGGCCCTCCTCGCGGTACCAGTTCAGGATCGAGTCCATCGAGTCGTCGACGGCGAGGATGAAGCAGGCGCTGACCTGCTGCGGGCTCGAGGTGCCCACGTTGAACCACACCGGGCTGTTGAAGCTGAACACCTGGTGGAGCAGCATGTGCGTCAGCTCGTGCTCGAAGACCTCGGCGTCCTCGTCGGAGGCGAAGTAGCCGTGGTCCTTGCCGGCCTTGACGTAGGTCAGCACGACGCGGTCGAGCAGCTGCTTGAGGCTGGACTCGCGCTCGGGCGAGCCGACGGCGCCGCGGAAGTACTTGGTGGTGACGATCGTGGAGGCGTTGAGGCTCCAGAAGTCGGGGAACTCCACGCCACGCTGCTCGAAGACGTTCTCGCCGGTCTTCCAGTTGGTCTGGACGACGTCGCGACGCTCCCACGTGACGGCGTCGTACGGGTGCACGCCCTCGGTGGTGTAGACGCGCTCGATGGTCAGGCCCTTGGCCTTCCCCTTGGCGCGGCGGGGGCCGGTCTGGCCGCTGACGGTCTCCGTCATGGAGTGCTCCTCGTGTGCTGCGGTGCGGTGGGTGGGGGTGGTACTAGGTGGTCAGGTGGCCCGACAGGTTCAACAACCTGCGGGGCCGGGAGATTTCGCGTTCGACCCGGCGGTCTCGGCGAGCTCGCCGTCGGCCGAGGCGGCCATGAGGCTGGCGATCTCGGCCGCGAAGTCGTCCGCGGAGTCGAAGGCCTTGTAGACGCTGGCGAAGCGCAGGTACGCGACCTCGTCGAGCGCCTTGAGCGGCTCGAGGACGGCCAGGCCGACCTCGTGGGCGGGCACCTCGGCGCAGCCGGACGCCCGCAGGGTCTGCTCGACCTGCTGGCCGAGCCGGGCCAGGTCGTCGGCCGAGACCGGACGTCCCTTGCAGGCCTTCGCGACGCCCGCGACGGCCTTCTCGCGCACGAACGGCTCGGTCGCGCCCGAGCGCTTCACGACCATGAGCTGCATCTGCTCGATGGTGGTGAAGCGCTTCTCGCACGCCGCGCAGGTGCGGCGACGCCGGATGGACGCGCCCTCGTCGGCGATGCGGCTGTCGAGCACCTTGGTGTCGCTGTGCTGGCAGAACGGGCAGTGCACGAGCGGGCTCCTTCGGTGTCGTCGTCGATGTGGACGAAGCTGTGCGTCCCGCTGTGGAACACGGCGCTTCCTGTGGGTGGATCGACCACTTCTGTGGAACTAGATGTGGAGAACTACACCCGTGTAACTACTAGATGTAGGGGAACCGTACGCCTTCGTCCCGGCCCGTGCAAGCACCTTCGCAGGACCCACCGACATCGGTCGCCGGCCGGTCCGCGACACGCCCGGAACGGCGGGCCGCAGGCGTCCCGGTGGTGCCCCACGCCACACCCGGTTCCGCCCGAACGCCGCGAACGCCCGCGCGGACGGACCGGGTCGCTTAACCTGTGCGCATGTCCTGGGGAGGGGGGATCCGATGACCGGACCGCGCGAGCGCCTGCCCGAGCACGAGCGCGCCCCCTTCACGTCCCTCGTGCTCGACCGGGACGGCCGGATCGTGCGCGTGGGGTCCACGTTCACCGACACCACCGAGGTGCCGGCGCCGTACGTCGTCGGGCGCCACCTGGCCGACTTCGTGGCCGGCGAGCGCGACCTGGAGCAGCTGCGCCAGATCCTCGCCTCCCCCGAGCGGTTCGGCTACGCCCGGCTCACCATGCGCCGACCCCACGACGGCGCGCTCCAGCACGTCGTCATGGCCTGGACGCCCGGCGTGGACGACGAGCGCCAGGTCGTGCTGGCCGACGAGACCGAGTCGCTGAGCCGCTACTTCGCGCTCCAGCAGTTCGCCGAGCGCGTGCAGGTGCTGGCCGCCAACTCCTCGGACGTCATGTGGCTCATGGACGACGCCGGGCGCATCACGTTCGCCACGTCCGCCCTCGTCGCGCGGTTCGGCTGGGACGTCGAGCGGGTCCGTGGCCGCCCCGCCACCGACTTCATCCACCCCGACGACGTGGACGCCGCCCTCGCCGCCTTCGCCGCGGTCCGCGACGGGCGCCGCCAGCTGGTCTACGAGACGCGCCTGCTGCGCGCCGACGGCACCCCGGTCTGGACCCGCTCCACGCTCACCGACCTGCGCCACGAGCCGTCGGTCGGCGGCATCATGGGCAGCGCGGTCGACATCGGCGACAAGAAGCACCAGGAGGAGCTGCGCGCCGAGGAGGAGGCGCAGTACCGGGCCCGGTTCGAGCAGAGCCTGCTCCCCCAGGCCGTGACCGACCCGTCCTTCCGCTACCTCGACGTCAACCAGGCCTACTGCACCCTGCTCGGGCGCCCGCGCGAGGAGATCGTCGGACGCACGCCGGACGACTTCCTGCACGAGTCCGACCCGGGCACCGGCGGCGTCGAGCTGGACGCGTACGTGCCCGTCGGACGCACGGAGAAGCGCGTCTTCCGCGTGCTGGGCCACGCCGACGGGTCGGCCGTGCCGGTGCTGGTCAGCGGCACGGCGCTGCGCTCGACGTCCGGCGAGCTGCTCGGGTACGCGTCGGTGCTGGAGGACCAGCGCGCCCTGCACGCCAGCGAGCGCCGCCGGGAGGAGCTGCAAGGGCTGTTCGAGACGCTCGCCGAGCGCGGCGACCAGCTCATCGCCATCGTGACGCCCGACCTCGACATCCTCTACACCTCGCCCAACGCGCCGCGGCTGGACCACTACCAGCTCGGCGGGCGGATCGCCGACGTCGCTCAGTTCGCCCACCCCGACGACGCCGGGCTGGTGCGCGACGCCTGGCGCCGCATCACGACCACCGAGTCCACCTTGACGTTCCGCTTCCGTGCGGTGCGCGACGACGGCGAGGTCGTCTGGCTCGAGCAGACGTCCACGAACCTCACCGACACGCCCATCGGCGGCATCGTCTCGACCATGCGCGACGTCACCGACGAGATGGAGGCGCAGGAGGCCCTGGAGCGCAGCGAGGCGCGACACCGGATGATCGCCGACCTCGCCGACGAGGGCATCTGGGTCATCGCGCACGACGGCCGCACCCTCTACGCCAACGCGCGGCTCGCCTCGCTGGTCGGCTTCTCGCTGGAGCAGCTGTACGCCGCGCCGGTGTGGGACTACATGGACGCCGAGACCGCGCGCATGACGCTCCCGCGGCTCACCGAGCGCGAGGCCCGCGGGTCCGAGCGCTACGAGGTCGCCTACCGCCACCCGGACGGACGCTTGCGCCGGCTGCGCATCGCGGCCAGCCCCATGCGGTCGGCCGACGGCGCCGCCGAGGGCTCGTTGGCGATGGTCTCCGACATCACCGAGACCCGGCGCATCGAGGCCGAGCTCTGGCATGCCGCCCAGCACGACGCGCTGACCGGGCTGCCGAACCGATCCCTGCTCATGGACCGCATCGAGGACGCGCTCGAGCGGCGCCAGGAGGGGGTCGCCGTGCTGTTCGTCGACCTCGACCTGTTCAAGGACGTCAACGACGCCCGCGGGCACGGCGTCGGCGACGAGGTGCTGGTGGCGGTCGCGCACCGGCTGGCGTCTATCGCCGGCGTCCACGACACGGTCGCCCGCTTCGGCGGCGACGAGTTCGTCTCCTGCTGCAGGACACCGACGAGACGGGCGCACGAGCCGTCGCCACCCGCGCCCTGGAGGCCCTGCAGGAGCCGTACGTGGTCGACGACGCGCACATCACCATCGGCGGCTCGATCGGCATCGCGCTCTCGCCGGCCGGCTCGGCCGAGGACCTGCTGCGCTACGCCGACACCGCGATGTACGCGGCCAAGACCGCCGGACGCGGACGTCTGCGGGTCTTCGACGCCGCGCTCGAGCACCACAGCCGCGAGCGCTACGTGCTCGGGGCGGACCTGCGCGCCGCGCTCGCCGCCGACGAGATCGAGATGGCCTACCAGCCGGTCGTCGACCTGGCCGACGGACGCGTCGTGGGCGTCGAGGCGCTCTCGCGCTGGAACCACCCCGAGCACGGACCCGTGCCGGCGCAGCGGTTCATCGACCTGGCCGAGTCCCTGGGCCTGGCCCCGCACCTGGACCGCCGGGCGCTGGAGCGCTCGTTCGCCGACGTGGCGCGCATGCGGGCCGAGGGCGTGCTGCCCCCGGACGCGTACGTCGCGGTCAACCTCTCCGGACGCAGCCTGGCCGACGAGACGCTCGACGCGTACGTCATCGAGCGCGCCGCCCACCACGGCCTGGACCCGCGCCAGGTCGTGCTGGAGCTCACCGAGAGCGCGATCATGGCCGACCCCGAGGTCGCCATCGCGCTGCTCAACCGGCTGCGCACCCAGCACTTCCAGCTGGCCGTGGACGACTTCGGCACCGGCTACAGCTCGCTGGCCTACCTGCGCGACCTGCCGGTGACGATGCTCAAGATCGACCGCGGGTTCGTGGCCGGCGTGACCGACGACCAGCACTCGCTGGCGATCGTCGCCTCGGTGCTGCAGCTGGCCCGCACCCTGGACCTGGCGCTGGTGGCCGAGGGCGTCGAGACCGAGGCCCACGCGGCCGTCCTGCGCGAGCACGGCTGCCGGCTGGGCCAGGGGTGGCTGTGGAGCAAGGCGGTCTCGCCCGAGCAGGCGGCGCGCGAGCGGACGTTCGTCCGGCGCCACGACGTGGGCCCCGTCACCGGCTCCTGACTCGGGTTGCGACGCCCGAGGCCCTGGCTAGGTTGAGGGACATGGCTACCGACACTCCCCAGTACACCGTCCCGGGTCTGACCACGGCCGAGGGCCAGAAGGTCGCCGGCATCCTCCAGGACCGTCTCAACGCGCTGAACGACCTGCAGCTGACCCTCAAGCACGTCCACTGGAACGTCGTGGGTCCGCACTTCATCGCCGTGCACGAGATGATCGACCCCCACGTCGACGAGGTCCGCGCGATGGTCGACGAGACCGCCGAGCGCATCGCCACGCTGGGCGTCGCCCCCCAGGGCACGCCGAGCGCCATCGTCGCGGGCCGCACGTGGGACGACTACTCGATCGGCCGCGGCACCACGAACGAGCACCTGGGCGCGCTCGACGAGGTCTACCAGGGCCTCATCGCCGACCACCGCAAGGCGCAGGAGGCGGTCTCGGACATCGACCCGATGACCGAGGACCTCATCATCGCCCAGGCCCGCCAGCTGGAGCTGTTCCACTGGTTCGTCCGCGCCCACCTCGAGAACGCCGGCGGTCAGCTCTCGACCGCCGAGGCCGACGGCGAGATCACCGCGGCCGTCGCGGCCAGCGAGGCCGCCGACTGACGGTCACCCTCCCCCGCACGCAGCACGGCGCGGTCGCCCCCTCCCTCGGGTCGCGACCGCCGCCGTGGTCTGTGTGGCGGGAGCGGCTAGCCGCGTCCGCTGCTGCGACGCGCCCGGCGCGACAGCGAGTCGATGGTGACCGCGAGCAGCAGCACCGCACCGGTGACCATGTAGCGCACCTCGGCGTCCACGCCGACGAGGTTCAGGCCGCTGGTGATCGACTGCAGCACGAGCATGCCGAACAGCGCCGCGTACATCGAGCCACGACCGCCGAAGAGGCTGACGCCGCCGATGACCGCCGCGGCGATCGCCATGAGGTTGGTGTCGCCGCCGCCGCTGGACTGGGCCACCGACTGCAGACGGGCCGCGGCCAGCACGCCGCCGAACGTCGCGAAGAACGACGTCAGCGCGAACACCGACACGTAGATCCAGTTGACCCGGATGCCCGAGCGGCGCGAGGCCTCCTCGTTGCCGCCGACGGCGAAGACGTGACGACCCCAGCGGGTCTTGCGGATCACCTGGTCCATCAGGACGATCACCAGGATCCACAGCAGCGGCATCCAGCCGATGCCGCGGTCGACGTTCAGGTACGACGCGGCGAAGGCCAGGCCGGCGACGATGAGGGCGGCGCGGATGGCGACGCTGAGCACCGAGGGAGCGGACAGGTTCGCCGCGCGGCGCTTGCTGATGGTGCGGAACCGGCCGAGGAAGTACGCCACGCCGGCCAGGACGGCCAGGACGTACGACGCCAGCGGCGACAGGAACTTGAAGTTCGCGAACTCGATCAGCCAGGAGTCGCTGGGCAGGTTCACCGTGCCGTTGGAGCCCAGGACGACCAGCTGCAGGCCCAGGAAGGCCAGCAGGCCGGCCAGGGTGATGACGAAGCTCGGGACACCGAAGCGGGTGAACAGCAGGCCGTACAGCACGCCGATCGCCAGGCCGGCGGCCAGCGCGACGGCGATCGCCGGCACCAGCGCCCACCCGTGGTAGACCATCAGCACGGCCATGATCGAGCCGCCCAGGCCGCTGACCGAGCCGACCGACAGGTCGATCTCGCCGAGCAGCAGCACGAGGATGACGCCGACCGAGATCATGCCGGTCGCCGCGGACGAGAGCAGCAGCTCGACCAGGTTGCGCGAGGACAGGAAGCGCTCGTTCTGGGCGTAGAAGACGATCCAGATGATGATGAGGCCCACGATGACCGGGACCATGCCCAGGTCACCGGACTTCATCCGGCGGACGAAGCCGGACAGCAGAGCCTTGGGCGAGGAGTCCTCGACGAGGCGCTCGTCGGTCTTGTCGGCGAAGCTCATGCCTCGGCTCCCTTCGGGGTCGTGGTGCGGCGGGCGCGCAGCGACACCGCGTTGTCGGACGCGCCGGTGATCGCGGCGACGAGCTTGTCGGTCGAGACGTCGTCGATGTGGAACTCCGCACCGTTGCGGCCCAGACGCAGGACGTAGATGCGGTCGGCCACGGCCTGGACGTCGGCCATGTTGTGGGTGATGAGCACGACGCCGAGGCCGTTCTCGCGCAGGCGCTCGACCAGGTTGAGCACCTCGGCGGTCTGGGCGACGCCCAGCGCGGCGGTCGGCTCGTCGAGCATGACGACCTTGGGGTTGCCCACCAGGCTGCGCGCGATGGCGACGGTCTGGCGCTGGCCGCCGGACAGCGACGCGATCGGGATGCGCACCGAGGGGATCTTGGCCGAGAGCTGGCGCAGCAGGGCCCAGCTGTTCTTCTCCATCTCGACCTCGTCGAGGGTGCCGCCGGAGGCGAGCTCCTGACCGAGGTAGAGGTTGGCGACGACGTCGAGGTTGTCGGCCAGCGCGAGGTCCTGGAACACGGTCGCGATGCCGAGCTCCTGGGCCGCCTTCGGGCCGGGGATGTTCACCGTCCTGCCGTCGAAGACGATCTCGCCCTCGTCGGGCTGGTAGACGCCGGACATGATCTTGACGAGCGTCGACTTGCCGGCGCCGTTGTCGCCGACCAGGGCGACGACCTCGCCGGGTCGGACGTCGAAGTCGACGTCCGCGAGCGCCTGCACGGCGCCGAACCGCTTGCCGATGCCCTTGAGGGACAGCACCGGGGCTGGGGTGGTGGTCATGACAGAGACCTTCTGTGTGAGGGAGGGAGGGTGGTGCATGGCTCGAGGGGGCAGCCCGGGTCGGGCTGCCCCCTCGAGACGGGACTCAGCTCAGGCCGGCCCCGGAGCACGCGCTCGCGTACTCGCCGGTGCAGATGTCGTCGACGCTGTAGAACTTGTCGGCGACGACCGTGTCCTTGATGTTCTCCTTGGTGACCTTGATCGGGTCGAGGATGTAGGACGGGACGCCACGGAAGTCCGTGGTGTCGGTGACCTCGTCACCGTTGGCGACGGCCACGGCCAGCTCGGCGGCCTTCTCGGCCTCCACCTTGATCGGCTTGTAGACGGTCATGTACTGCTGACCGGCCACGATGCGCTGGATGGCGGCGAGCTCGGCGTCCTGGCCGACGATCGGCGGCATCTTGGTGACGCCGTCGGCACGCAGGGCGGCGAAGACGCCACCGGCCTGGCCGTCGTTGGCGGCGTAGACGCCGGCCAGCGAGGCCGCGTCGATCTTGCTCAGCTGGGTGCTGGTGAACTCCTGGGCGTTCTCCGGGCTCCAGTCGGGGTTGTCGTATCGGCGACGACCTCGAGGCCGGACTTGTCGATGACGCTGTGCGCGCCCTTCTTGAAGTCGGCGGCGTTCGGGTCGGTCGGCGAGCCGTTGAGCATCAGGATGTCGCCCTTGTCGCCGGTGGCCTCGACGATGGCCTCACCCTGCAGCTCGCCCACGCGCTCGTTGTTGAACGAGACGTAGTAGTCGGCGTTGGTGATGAAGCGGTCGTAGGAGATGACCGGGACGTCGGACGACTGCGCCGACTTCACGATGCCCTCGGCGGCCTTGCCGTCGACCGGGTCGAGCACGAGCACCGAGGCGCCGGCGGTGAGCGCCGACTGGGCCTGGTCCTGCTGCTTCGACGCGTCCTGGTCGGCGTTGAGGTAGTTGACCTTGCAGTCGTCGCACAGCTCCTTGACCTTCGCCTCGAACAGCGGCTTGTCGAAGGCCTCGTAGCGGGTCGTCTTGGTCTCGGGCAGGAGCAGGGCGATGGTCTTGCCGCCCTCGCCACCGCCGCCCGATCCCTCGTCACTGTCGTTGGCGCCACACGCGGCGAGCGCCGCGAGGGAGGTGCCAGCAGCCACAGCCATCACGGCTGCGCGGGTGAGTCGGTTCACGCGTTCCTCCAGGTTGTGGACGGCGGGGGCCGTCGCGGATTTCCTTCACTCGCGCAGGGCGAGACACGAGCAGTGTCATACGTCACAACGTTGTCGTCAAGTAACGAAGACAAATCCAGACAGTAACGGCACGGCGACCACTTTTGTCTTCGGACCTTGACGACAACTGGTGGGATACCTCACAGTGACGCACATGTCGTCCCCGGGCACTGCCTCCTCCCTGCGCGCTGCGAACGAGACCCGTGTGGTCCGGGCGCTGCGTCAGCACCAGGAGCTGAGCCAGGCCGACATCGCGCGCGACACCGGGCTGGCCCCGGCGACCGTGTCCAGCATCGTGAAGGACCTCGTCGCGGCCGGCCTGCTGACCACCACCGGGGGGGCCGGGCGCCGCGGCGCCACGGTCGCGATCTCCCGCGCGCCGGGCTCGTCGGCGGCATCGACTTCGGCCACTCCCACGTTCAGGTGAGCCTCGGTGACCTGGGCGGACGCGTGCTCGTCACGGCGCAGGAGTCGCTCGACAACGACCACGACCACGAGGACGGCCTGGCCCTGGCCCACCGCATGCTCGACCGGCTGCGGGAGGCCGAGCCGGACTCGGGCACGTTGCACGCCGTGGGGATCGGGCTGCCCGCTCCCCTGGGCGCCGACGGCGTCATCGACTCCGGCTCGATCCTGCCCGGGTGGGTCGGCGTGCACGCCGCCATGGCCGGCGAGAAGGAGCTCGGCGTCCCGACCCGCGCGGACAACGACGCCAACCTGGGCGCCCTGGCCGAGCACGCGGTCGGCGCCGGACGTGGCACCTCGTCGATGGCCTACCTGAAGCTGTCGTCGGGCGTCGGCTGCGGGCTCGTGCTGGACGGCCGGGTCTACCGCGGCGGCATCGGCACGGCCGGCGAGCTCGGCCACATGACCATGGACGAGACCGGCCCGCTGTGCCGGTGCGGCAGCCGCGGGTGCCTCGAGGCCTACGTCGGCGGATCGGCCCTGACCTCGCAGTTCGCGCCGATCCGGGCCGAGCTGACGGTGCGCGAGTTCGTCGCCCTGGCCAACGCCGGCGACACGGGCGCGCAGCGCCTGATCGAGGACGCCGGGCGCTACCTCGGACGCGCGGCGGCCGCGTTGGCCAACGTGCTGGGACCCGAGCTGCTGGTGATCGGCGGCGACCTGTCGGACGCCGGCGCCCCCTCATCGACGGGGTCCGCGACGGGCTGCGTCGCCACGCCCTGGCCCCCGTCGCGGCCCAGGTACGCGTCGAGCGGGCCGCCCTGGGCGCCCGCTCGTCGTCGATCGGCAGCGTGCTCTATGCGCTGGAGGGCCTCTCTCTCACCACCGGGACCGCACGCACGGCCTGACACGGACGGGGCACCGGACCGTCTTCCCAGCCGGCCGGCACCCCGTCCGCGACGTCACTCGGAGTAGACCGGCACGGCCAGCTTGTGACCGATCTGCAGGCCGGCCGCCGAGTCCAGCGCGTTCAGCTTCATGATCTGGTCGACCGTCTCGCGCTGGTCGCCCTCGGGGTTCGCCGCGCCGGCGATCTGCCACAGCGTCTGGCCCGGTTTCACCGTCACCTCGGTCGTCTCGATCGCGACCCCCTGGTCAGAGGTCGCGGCCGTGGTCGAGCCCAGCGCGATCGCGAGGGCGAACATCGCGGCCAGCGCGGCGACGAACAGGACCAGCTTGCCGCGGGTCGTCAGGCGGACCGGGGCCTGCGTGCGGGCGACCGGGGCGTGGAAGGAGATGGTGGTCATGCGTGCCTCCGAGGGGGAAGTGAGACGGTTCGGTTGACTGAGGTGCGTTCGACCGGACGCCCATGCGTACGGGATGTCATTCGGGTGCGAACAGGCGTTCGATCGAACACGTGTTTGACAATACAGACCCCCACCGACAAGCACCACCCCGAATCGAACATCTTTTCGAACTTTCTCCACGGTGACGTCGATCACGGGGCGGAAAACCCCGTCGTTCCAGGAAAGCGCTGCCTCCTGCGGGCGCGCGACACGCCCTCGGACCCGTCGAACATATGTTTGATCTGGCCCCGCCGGACGCGCTACCGTCCTCCCATGAGCGATGACACCGAGGTGCGCGAGCTTCCCGACGGCCCTGCGGACGAGCACGGACTCACCCCGCGCCAGCGGCGTGTGCTGGAGTTCCTGCGCGAGCAGATCAGCGACCGGGGCTACCCGCCGAGCATGCGCGAGATCGGTGCCGCGGTCGGCCTGGTCAGCACCTCCTCGGTGTCCCACCAGCTCAAGTCGCTCGAGCGCCTCGGCTACATCCGCCGCGACCCCAACCGGCCGCGCGCGCTCGAGGTCTTCGCGCCGGGCGGCGCCGTCCGCCCCGCCGTCGCCCAGGCCGACGAGGTCGTCGACGAGACCGGGTCGCGCGACGAGCGTCCCGACGCCACCTACGTGCCCATGGTCGGCAAGATCGCGGCGGGCGGCCCGATCCTGGCCGAGGAGCGGGTCGAGGACGTCTTCCCGCTGCCCAAGTCACTGGTCGGCGACGGCACGCTCTTCCTGCTCGAGGTGCAGGGCGACTCGATGATCGACGCGGCGATCTGCAGCGGCGACTACGTCGTGGTGCGCCAGCAGCCCGTCGCCGAGAACGGCGAGATCGTGGCCGCCATGCTCGACGGCGAGGCGACGGTCAAGACGTTCCAGCGCAAGGACGGCAAGGTCTGGCTGCTGCCGCACAACCCGGACTACTCCCCCATCGACGGCACCCACGCCACGATCCTGGGCAAGGTCACCGCCGTCCTGCGCCGCGTCTGAGCTCAGGCGCGCGCGGCCTGCCAGGCCGAGGCCACCATGTCCTCGATCGAGTGGCGCATCTTCCAGCCCAGGTCGCGCGCGGCGAGCTCGCCGGAGGCCACGATGCGGGCGGGGTCGCCGGGGCGACGCGGAGCGATCTCGGGGTCGACGTCCGTGCCGGTCACCGCGGCGAACGCGTCCATGATCTGCCGCACCGACACGCCGTCGCCGCTGCCCAGGTTGTAGACCGGCTCGAGCGGCTCCCCGTCGACCAGCCGGCGCGCGGCCACGACGTGGGCCTCGGCCAGGTCGGCGACGTGCACGTAGTCGCGCTCGCAGGTGCCGTCGGCGGTCGGGTAGTCGACGCCGTTGATGCGCGGACGACGGCCCTCGCGCAGCGCGTCCACCACCACCGGGAAGAGGTTGTGCGGGCTGGTGTCGAACAGGTCCGGCGTCGCGGAGCCGACCACGTTGAAGTACCGCAGCGACGTGTGGGTCAGGTCGCTGACCCGCGCCACGTCGCGCAGCAGCCACTCCCCGATGAGCTTGGACTCGCCGTACGGCGACTCGGGCAGCGTCGGCGTCTGCTCGGTCACCACGTCGACGTCGGGCGTGCCGTAGACGGCGGCGCTGGAGGAGAACACGATCCGCGCCACCCCGGCCTCGGCCATCGCCGCCAGGAGGCTCGCGGTGCCCTGCACGTTCTGCTCGTAGGTGTGCAACGGACGCTCGACCGAGACGCCGGCGTACTTGAACGCCGCCAGGTGCACGACGCCCTGCACGTCGTGCTCGCGCAGCACGCGGGTCATCGTCGCGGTGTCGAGCACGGACGCGTCGACGAGCGGCACCGACTCCGGCACGAATCCGCGGTGCCCGCTGGAGAGGTCGTCCACGACGACCACGTCCAGGCCCGCCTGACCGAAGGCCCGCACCACGTGCGCGCCGATGTATCCCGCTCCGCCGGTCACCAGGAAGGTCATGGCGCCAGCCTAGTCAGGCGGTGGCAGCCTGCCGGGCGGAGGCGTCGAGGCGGCGCAGCGACTCGCGGACGACCTGCGGGTCGGTGGTGCGCCACATCGGCGGGAGGGACGCGGCCAGGAAGCCGCCGTAGCGTGCCGTGGCGATGCGCGGGTCGAGGATCGCCACGACCCCGCGGTCGGTCGAGCGGCGCACCAGGCGGCCGGCGCCCTGGGCGAGCAGCAGCCCGGCGTGGGTCGCGGCGACGGACATGAACCCGTTGCCGCCGCGCTTCTCGACGAGCCGCTGCCGCGCGCTCATGAGCGGGTCGTCCGGTCGCGGGAACGGGATGCGGTCGATGAGGACGAGCTGCAGCGTGTCGCCGGGCAGGTCGACGCCCTGCCACAGGCTCAGCGTGCCGAACAGACAGGCGCTCGGCTCCTCGGCGAAGCGGCGCTGCAGGTCGCTGAGCTGGGCGTCGCCCTGGCACATGATCTCCAGGTCCGGCAGCCGCTCGCGCGTGGCCTCGGCCGCCCGCTCGGCCGCGCGGCGCGACGAGAACAGCCCGAGGGTGCGTCCGCCGGCCGCCTCGACCAGCTCGGCGATCTCGTCCAGCTGGGCGTCCACGAGGCCGTCGCGGCCGGGCACCGGCAGGTGCTTGGCGACGTACAGGACGCCCTGACGGCCGTAGTCGAACGGCGAGCCCACGTCCAGGCTGCGCCAGGGCAGCACCTCGTCGCCCGGCACCAGACCCAGCCCGCGGGCGGTGGAGTCGAACGTGCCGCCCACGGTCAGCGTCGCGCTGGTGAGCACGACGGTCTTGGCGCTGAACAGCTTGTCGCGCAGGCTGAACGCCACGTCCAGCGGCGCCACGTGCAGCTGCGGCCCGCCGCGTCCGGGCCCGTCGCTGGCCCACAACACCTCGGTGTCGCCCTTGCCGGCCATGCGCTCGGCGATGCGGCGCACCTCCGTGACGTGGGCCTGCGCCTGCTGCTTGCCGGGATCGGCCTCGTCATCCTTGGCCGACGTCTTCTCACGCGGGAACGCCGACAGGCACGCGCGGGCGGCGTCGCGGACGTTCTCCAGCGCCATCTGCAGGTGCTCGGGCGTGGCGTCGATGCGTCCGGCCTCGACGTGGGCCAGGGCCTCGGCGAGCGCGTCGGAGGCCTCGGTGAGGTCGTCGGCCTCGGGACCGTCGACGTAGCTGCGGGCCCGGCGGGCCGCCCGCTCGACGAGCACCGGCCGAGCTCGGCGGTGGACGCCTGCGTCACGCGGGCAGCCAGCTCGTGCGCCTCGTCGACCACGACGGCGTCGTGCTCGGGCAGCATCGGCACGCCGTCGACCGCGTCGATCGCCAGCATGGCGTGGTTCGTCACCACGACGTGGGCGTTCCAGGCGTCGGCCCGCGCGCGCTCGGCGAAGCACTCGTCGGAGTAGGGGCAGCGGCTCGCGCCCAGGCACTCGCGGTGGTTGACGCTGACCGCCCGCCAGGCGCGCTCGGAGTGACGCGGCGCGGCGTCCCGGTCGCCGACGCCCTTGGCCGAGGACTCCTCCTCGGCCCACTCGCGCAGCGCGACGACCTCCGACCCGAGCGTCCCCTCGGGCACGTCGACCAGGACCCCCTGGTCGTCCGGCGCGCCCTCGCGCACGCGGTGCAGGCAGGCGTAGTTCGAACGGCCCTTGACCACGGCGTAGCGCGGCACGGTCTCCATCGTCGCGGCGGCGGCCTCGGCGAGCGCGGGGAGGTCGCGCTCGACCAGCTGGTGCTGCAGCGCGAGCGTGGCGGTGGCGACGACGACCCGGCCCTCGTGCAGCAGGCTCGGCACGAGGTAGCCGAGCGACTTGCCGGTGCCGGTGCCGGCCTGGACGAGCAGGTGCTCGCCGTCGCGCAGCGACTCGGCGACCGCCTCGGCCATGGCCACCTGCCCGGGACGCTCGGACCCGCCGACCGCGTCGACGGCAGCCTTCAGCACGGTCTTCACGTCGGGGGTGGGCACGAGGACGAGCCTAGTCGCCGCGGGCGGACGGTCCGAGCGACGGTCCACACCCCGGGGCAGGCGGGGCGCGTTGAGTCGACCGAGCGACTACCTCGCGTAGGCCGACAGGGCGTGCGCGAGCTCGGGGTTGACGCGGGCCTGGACGTGCGTGCCGTCGCCCTCGTGCTCGAGCGCCTCGATCTCGCCCTCGGTGTGGATGCGGCCCAGCAGGTCGCCCCGGTCGTAGGGCAGCACGACGTCGACCAGCTCGGCCGGACGCGGCAGGTCCGCCTCGATCGCAGCGAGCAGCTCGTCGATGCCCTCCCCCGTGCGCGCGCTGACCACGACCGCGTGCGGCTCGGAGGTCAGGATGCGCTTGACCACCAGCGGGTCGGCGGCGTCGGCCTTGTTGATGACCACGATCTCGGGCACCTGGAGCGCGTCGATGTCGGCGAACACCGCCCGCACGGCGGCCAGCTGGCTGGCCGGGTCGGGGTGCGAGCCGTCGACGACGTGCAGCACGAGGTCGGCGTCGGCCACCTCCTCCAGGGTCGAGCGGAACGCCTCGACCAGCTGGTGCGGCAGGTGCCGGACGAACCCGACGGTGTCCGACAGCGTGTAGACGCGGCCGTCGGACGTCTGGTTGCGGCGGGTGGTCGGGTCCAGGGTGGCGAACAGCGCGTCCTCGACCAGCACGCCCGCGCCGGTGAGCCGGTTGAGCAGGCTCGACTTGCCGGCGTTGGTGTAGCCGGCGATGACGACCGCGGGCACCTCGCGGCGCTTGCGGTTGGCCCGCTTCGTCTCGCGGGTCGTGCGCAGCCCGGCCAGCTCGCGGCGCAGCTTGGCCATCTTGGCCTGGATGCGACGGCGGTCGGTCTCGAGCTTCGTCTCACCGGGACCACGGCCGCCGATGCCCTCGCCGCCGGCGGCGCGTCCACCGGCCTGGCGCGACAGGTTGCCGCCCCAGCCGCGCAGGCGTTGCGTCTGGTACTGCAGCTGGGCCAGCTCGACCTGCGCCTTGCCCTCGGCGCTCTTCGCGTGCTGGGCGAAGATGTCGAGGATCAGCGCGACCCGGTCGACGACCTTGACGTTCGTGCGGTCCTCGAGGTTGCGCATCTGGCTGGGAGCGAGCTCGCCGTCGCAGATGATCGTGTCGGCGCCGGTGGCCTGCACGGCCGCCTTGATCTCCTCGACCTTGCCGCGTCCGATGTAGGTGGCCGGGTCGGGCTTCTGCCGGCGCTGCAGGAGGGCGTCGAGCACCTCCGAGCCGGCCGTCTCGGCCAGCAGCTTCAGCTCGGCCAGCGAGTTCTCGGCGTCCTCGGCCGTGCCCTCGGTCCAGACGCCCACGAGCACGACGCGCTCCAGGCGCAGCTGGCGGTACTCGACCTCGGTGATGTCCTCGAGCTCGGTGCGCAGGCCGCCGACGCGGCGCAGGGAGTTGCGCTCCTCGAGCTCCAGGTCCTCGGTGCCCAGCTCTTCGTCGTGCTCAGCCACGCAGCCACTCCATCTCGCCCTCGGCGACGATCTCGGCGGGGCCGGTCAGGACGACACGGCCCTCGGGGGTCCAGGTCACGTCGAGGCGTCCGCCGGGGACGTCGACGCGGTAGGTGGCCGGCAGCGCGACGCCGTCGGCCGACATGCTGGCGACCGCGGCCGCGCAGGCCCCGGTGCCGCAGGAGCGGGTCTCGCCCGAGCCCCGCTCGTGGACGCGCATCGCCACGTGCTGGGGGCCGCGGCGCACGACCAGCTCGATGTTGACGCCGTCGGGGTAGACCGAACGGTCGTACTCGGGCTCCACCAGCAGGGTGCCCGCGTCGTCCAGGCTCGCGACCTGGGCGACCGCGTGCGGGTTGCCGGTGTGCACCTCGTCGGCCTCGAAGGTGCGTCCCTCGACGGTGACCTTCGAGACGCCGCCCAGCTCGGGCGTGCCCATGTCGACGCTGACCAGGTCGGCGTCGAACGTCACCGTCTTGATGCCGTCGCGCGTGCCGATCGGCAGCGGCCGGTCGGTGTCGACGAGGCCCCGGTCGGCCAGGTAGCGGGCGAAGACGCGCACGCCGTTGCCGCACATCTCGCTGACCGAGCCGTCGGCGTTGCGGTAGTCCATGAACCACTCGGCCTCGTCCTGGCCGGCGCCGGCATCACCGACGGCGGACGTCCGGACGACCCGCAGCACGCCGTCGGCCCCGAGACCGCGGCGGCGGTCGCACAGGGCGGCCACGAACGCCGGGTCGAGGTCGCCGTGGACGGTGCCGTCGGGGTCGGGCAGCAGCACGAAGTCGTTCTCGGTGCCGTGGCCCTTGGCCCAGGAAAAGGTCATGCCTTCCAGTCTACGAGCCGTTCCGCACGCGCGCCGAGATCGACGGCGTCGTGGGGCAGCCACCGGATGCGCGGGTCCTTGCGGAACCAGCGCTCCTGGCGGCGGGCGAACCTCCGCGTGCCGGTGACGGTCTGCTCGCGAGCCTCGTCCTCGGTGATCTCACCGGCCAGGAGGGCGAGCACCTGCTGGTAGCCCAGCGCCCGGCTCGCGGTCGGCGAGCCGGCCAGCCCGGCGGGCAGCAGCGAGCGCACCTCCGCCACGAGCCCCTGCTCCCACATGCGGTCGACGCGCCGGGCGATGCGCTCGTCGAGGACGTCGCGCGGGACGTCGAGGCCGACCATGACGACCTCGTCGTACACGTGCTCGTAGCCGGGCATCGTCGCGGTGAACGCGCCGGTCATCTCGACCACCTCGAGCGCCCGCACCAGGCGGCGCCCGTTGCTGGGCAGGATCTGGGCGGCCGCGGCCGGGTCGCGCTCGGCGAGCAGGCGGTGCAGGTGCTCGGGGCCGTGGGCCTCGAGCTCGGCGTCCCAGCGGGCCCGCACCTCGGGGTCGGTGCCGGGGAACTCCAGCGGGTCCAGCACCGCGCGGACGTAGAGGGCCGAGCCTCCGGCGAGCACCGGCACGACGCCGCGCGCGTGGCAGTCGGCGACGGCGGCGCGGGCCATCTGCTGGAACTCGGCGACCGACGCGGTCTCGGTGACGTCCAGGACGTCGAGGAGGTGGTGCGGGACCCCGCGGCGCTCCTCGACCGGCGTCTTGGCGGTGCCGACGTCCATGCCGCGGTACACCTGGTAGGCGTCCACGTTGACGATCTCGCCGCCGAGGCGCACGGCCAGGTCGATCGCCAGGTCGGACTTCCCCGACGCGGTGGGGCCGACGACGGCGACGACGGGAGGCATGGCTGGATCCTCCCAGATACCGTGGGGGCTCCAGCGCGGCGCCGGGCCGCGCCGCTCTCCCCGGAGGATCGCATGGGACTGTTCGGCAAGCTGGCCAGGAACGCGCCGGAGATCAAGCGCCGCGCCGCCGAGGCTGCGTCGACGCACCACGAGAAGATCGACGGCGCCATCGACAAGGCGGCCCAGGCCGCCGACCGCGCCACCAAGGGCAAGCACGGCACGCGCATCACCGGCGCCGCGGGCAAGGCGAAGCAGGGCGTGCAGCGGCTGGGCGACCAGCACCGCGGCGACGGCCCCGACGGCCGCGTCGCCCCCCGCTGAGGTCGGGGGGCCCGGGGTTCGGTCTACCTGGGGCCCCAGGTAGACCGACAAATGCCAGGGAGACGTGGCTGGCACGTGTCAGCTTCCCTGGCGTCTGTCCGCCGGCGAGCCCTTCGACAGGCTCAGGGAGATGCCGCTCAGGACGTGCTGACGTCCCAGCGGGCCACGAAGTAGCCGACGCCGAACGGGGCCTCGTACGCGAGGAGCTCGCCCTGGACCTCACGACCAGCGGCCGCCTCGCCCAGCGCACGCAGCGCGGGGGCGCCGTGGCACCACAGCTCGGTCGCCTCGTCGAGGTCGAGCGACGCCAGGCGCTTCGCGTCACCCGCGGCCAGGGCCTCGGCGATCGCGTGGTCGAACGGCACGGCCCGCACGTCCTCGTAGCCCGGCGACGTGATGTCCCGAGTCGCCGTGCCGTCGGCCAGGACGAGCAGCGCGACTCCCGCCTCGAGCTCGGGCACCGCGGACGTGTAGCGGCGCGGTCCCGTCCAGCCGGCCGCGTCCAGCAGCCAGGCGCCGACGGTGTGCCCGAGCGGCAGGACGAGGTCGTCGCCCCCGGCCCGCACGTCCACGCCCCAGGCGGCGAGCGTGCCCCCGGCGGACTCGTCCCGGACGTCCCCCTCGGGTGCCAGCACCACCACGCGGGCCGCGTCCTTCACGACCGACCGGACCACGTCCAGGCAGGTGACGCGCAGCCCGGCGAGCGGGTCCGCTCCCCCGCCCAGACCCGGGACGAGCAGGGGCGGCTGGGGCAGCACCGCGACGGGCACGGTCACTTCGCGGCCGCCTTCTTCTCCTTCTTGTAGGCGCGCACCTTCTGCAGGGACTCGGCGTCGACGACGTCGGCGACCGAGCGGTAGCCGGGCTCGGCGTAGTCGCCCGCAGCCTCCTGCCAGCCCTCCGGCTGCACGCCCTTCTGCTTGGCCAGGAGGGCGAGCAGGATCTTGGCCTTCTGCTCCCCGAAGCCGGGCAGCGCCTTGATGCGCTTGAGCAGGTCCTTGCCGCTGGACGCCTCGGCCCAGAGCCGCGTCACGTCGCCGTCGTGCTCGTCGACCACGATGCGCGCCAGCGCCTGGATGCGTCCGGCCATCGACCGCGCGTAGCGGTGCACGGCCGGCGGCTCGGCGCACAGGTCGGCGAACGCCTCGGCGTCCGCGTCGGCGATGGCGGCGGGGTCGAGGCTGCCGAACCGCTCGCGCAGCCGCGCCGGACCCGAGAACGCGCGCTCCATCGGGAACTGCTGGTCCAGCAGCATGCCCATGACGAGCGCGAACGGGTCGTCGGTCAGCAGCTGGTCGGCCTCGGTGTCACCGGTGATCGCGATTCCCATGGCGACCATCCTGCCGGACGTCTACCAGGACACGTACGTGACGGTGAACCGTCCGGCCAGCTCGTCCTCCAGCCGGGCGACGAGCTTCTTGGCCTGCCGATCGAGGTCGCGGTACGCCTTGGGCGTGCCGAGCCGGGGGTTCGCGTCCAGGTGCTGCATCGCCTCGCCCCACGCGCGCAGGTCGTCGACGGTGCTGCCGGGCAGGCCGAGCGCCGCCTCCAGCCACGCCCGGTCGTCCGGGAGCAGGCCGGACGCGTCCCACAGCGGCACGACGACGCCGTAGTCCCACATGAAGCGCAGCGCGGTGCCCTCCACGTGCGCGGCCGCCCGCTCGCGAGCGCCGGGCGCGCCCCCGGTCCATCCCTCGTCCGTCACACGCTCATTGTTCCTGCTCGGCCTGGCCGTCGAGCAGCGCCCTGACGTGCTCGTTGCCCTCCAAATCCAGCGCCCGGGGCGGTCAGGTCGATCTCCTGCTGGTACTCCGAGCCGAGCGCCGTCGTGGGCTGCTGACCGACGATCGCGACGACCGGCTGGTGGTCGAGCTTGGCGTCGTACAGCCCGTTGAGGAGGTGCACCGCGCCCGGGCCCTGGGTGCTGACCACGACCCCGACGCCACCGGTGTACTTCGCGTGCCCGACGGCCATGAGCGCCGCGTTCTCCTCGTGCCGGGCCTGGACGAACGCCGGGTCGCCACCGGCGCGGCGCAGGGCCCCCATGAGCCCGTTGATGCCGTCGCCGGAGTAGCCGAACACGCGGTGGACGTCCCAGGCCAGCAGACGTTCGACGACCAGGTCGGCGACGAGGCGGGGCGCGTCCTGCTGCGGGCTGCTCATGGGACCTCCGGAGTGAGTCGGCGTGACTCACTCCCGGTACCCGGGCGGGCGCGGCGCAATCGCGCCGTCAGGTCAGAGCGCGCAGGCCGGGACGTCGGCGGCCGGCAGCTGCGCGGGGACGCCGATGCTGGGCATCCCCAGGCCCACCGAGCGCACCTCGGTGCGTCCCTGGCGCGCCTCCCAGGTGTCACCGGCGCGCGTGCGGCGGATCGAGACCGGCGGCACGTCGCTGACCAGGTGGTGCGGCGCTCCCTTGGTGATCGTCACCTCGACCATGTCGCCCGGACGCACCTCGGCGCCGCCCGTGACGAAGTGGACGAGCCGGTTGTCGCGCGCGCGTCCGGTCAAGCGGGACGTCGCGCCGTCCTTCTTGCCGCTGGTGTCGGCGACGAGCAGCTCGACCGTGCGGCCCTCGAGCCGCTTGTTCTCCTCGTACGCGACCTCGTTGACCAGCGCGATGAGCCGGTCGTAGCGCTCCTGGACGACCGCCTTGGGCAGCTGGTCCTCCATCGTCGCGGCCGGCGTGCCCGGACGCTGGGAGTACTGGAACGTGAACGCGCTGCTGAACCGGGCGCGGCGCACGACGTCCATCGTCTCGAGGAAGTCCTCCTCGGTCTCGCCGGGGAACCCGACGATGATGTCGGTCGTGATGGCCGCGTGCGGCATCGCCTCGCGCACCCGGTCCAGGATGCCGAGGAACTTCTCCTTGCGGTACGAGCGGCGCATCGCCTTGAGCACGCGGTCCGAGCCCGACTGCAGCGGCATGTGCAGCTGCGGCATGACGTTGGGCGTCTCGGCCATCGCGGCGATGACGTCGTCGGTGAAGTCCTTGGGGTGCGGGCTGGTGAAGCGGACGCGCTCCAGGCCGTCGATCTCGCCGCAGGCGCGCAGCAGCTTGGCGAACGCCTGGCGGTCGCCGAACTCGACGCCGTACGCGTTGACGTTCTGGCCCAGCAGCGTCACCTCGACGACGCCGTCGTCCACGAGCGCCTGCACCTCGGCCAGGACGTCGCCGGGGCGGCGGTCCTTCTCCTTGCCGCGCAGCGCGGGGACGATGCAGAACGTGCACGTGTTGTTGCAGCCGACGCTGATCGAGACCCACGCGGAGTAGACCGAGTCGCGCTTGGTCGGCAGCGTCGACGGGAAGACCTCGAGCGCCTCGAGGATCTCGACCTGGCTCTCGCGCTCGATCGCGGCGCGGTCGAGCAGCACGGGCAACGAGCCGATGTTGTGGGTGCCGAAGACCACGTCGACGTACGGGGCGCGCTCGGTGATGGTGGCGCGGTCCTTCTGCGCCAGGCAGCCGCCGACGGCGATCTGCATGTCGGGCTTCTGCGCCTTGAGCGACGCGACGTGGCCGAGGTTGCCGTACAGCTTGTTGTCGGCGTTCTCGCGCACCGCGCAGGTGTTGAAGACGACGAGGTCCGGCACGGCGTCCCGCTCGGCCTTCGCGTAGCCCGCGGTCTCCAGCAGGCCCGACAGCCGCTCGGAGTCGTGCACGTTCATCTGGCACCCGTAGGTGCGCACCTCATACGTCTTCGTCATGGCCGCACCATCGTACGTCCGCGCCCGCCGCTCCCCCGCATCCGCGCTGGCCGGCTACATCGCCTCCAGCATGGTGCGCATGCGATCGGCCTCCGCGGACTGGTCGGCGCCGATGCCGGCGGCGAGCTCGTTGAGCTCGAGGTCCGAGCCCTTCGCCAGCACCTCGTCCACCATCTCGATGGCGCCCTGGTGGTGCATGATCATCAGCTCCAGGAAGAGGTTGTCGAACGCCGCGCCCCTCGCCTTCGCCAGCCGCTCGAGGTCCGCGTCGGACGCCATGCCCGGCATGTCCGCCATGGACGTGTGCGAGCCGTGGTGGTCGTGCGCGTCCATCGACAGCGGCCCCAGCTCGCCCTCCTCGACCTGCTCCGCGGTCGGGGCGTCCTGGCCGCGCTTGGTCAGCCACGAGGCCATGAGGACGATCTCGGGCTTCTGCGCCGCGGCGATGCGCTCGGCGAACGTGCGGACGTCCGCGCTGCCGCCGGCCGTGGGCGCGAACGCCGCCATCTCCAGGGCCTGGGCGTGGTGCGGCACCATCATCTGCGCGAAGGCGATGTCGGCGTCGTTGGCGTCGGCCGGCTCGACCTCGGGCGCCTCGTCGAGCGTGCGCGACTCCTCCCCCGGCTTGCCCGGCTGGACGATCGTGCCGTCCACCTCCGGCCGGTCGTCGCCGCCGCCGCACGCGGTCGCGCCCAGCAGGGCGAGCACGCACAGCGCGGCTCCCAGCTTCCTCGTCATCGTCGTCCCCCCGGCCGATGGCAGTCGTCCCGCCGAGGTTAACGGCGCAAAACTTTTGCACCAGGTCTTGTGCGCGGCCGTCCCGGGCGACGACGATACGACTACTTCGGGGGAAGGAACTTCACATGCGTATCTCGCGCTCCAGAGCCTCAGGATCGGCTCTTCTCGGCCTCGCCGCGGCGGGTGCCCTCACCACGGCCCTCCTCGCACCGGTCGGTGCCGCGGCCGACGACAGCAGGCCGAAGGACCGGTGCGAGGACTTCCCCGCCCTGTCCGAGGCCGACCGTCTGGCCGGCAACTGCGTGCCCGGCAACGACATCGCCCGCATGGACGACGGCGGCGCGCGGCTCGACCAGGGCGACGCCGAGTCCAGCCGCAACGTCCGGCTGCTGAGCAACATCCCCAAGAAGGGGTCGTTCGCGACCGAGAGCGCGCTCAACAGCGACCTCGCGTTCAGCGGCCGGTACGCCTTCGCGGGCAACTACAACGGCTTCACCGTCTACGACCTGAAGAACCCGGCCAAGCCGCGGACGCTCTCGCAGGTCGTCTGCCCCGGCTCGCAGAACGACATCTCCGTCTACGGCGACCTGCTCGTGCTCAGCACCGACTCCTCGCGCTCCGACGACTCGTGCGAGAGCACGACCCAGTCGGCCACGATCAAGGACTCGTGGGAGGGCATCAAGGTCTTCGACATCTCCGACCCGCGCGTGCCCGAGTACGTCGCGGCGGTCGAGACGCCGTGCGGCTCGCACACCCACACCCTCGCCCCGAAGGCCCGCAAGGGCGGCTGGGGCCAGGACAAGAAGGGTGGCTCGAAGGGCAGGGGCGAGGACCTGTACGTGTACGTGTCGTCGTACTCGCCCAGCGCGTCCTTCCCCGACTGCCAGCCGCCGCTGGACTCGATCAGCATCGTCAAGATCCCGACCGAGAAGCCCGAGAAGGCCCGGCTCCTCAGCGTCCCGGTGCTCTTCCCCGACGGCGGCAACCCGGGCAACGGCTACACCAGCGCCACGTCCGGCTGCCACGACCTCACCGCCTACCCGAGCAAGGACCTCATGGCCGGAGCCTGCATGGGCGACGGCATCCTGCTCGACATCTCCGACCGCGAGAAGCCGGTCGTCACCGAGAGCGTGCGCGACGACAACTTCGCGTTCTGGCACTCGGCGACGTTCAACAACGACGCGACCAAGGTCGTCTTCACCGACGAGCTGGGCGGCGGCGGCGCGCCGACCTGCAACGAGACCGTCGGGCCGGAGAAGGGCGCCAACGGCATCTACGACATCACCCGTCGTGGCGAGCTGCAGTTCAAGAGCTACTACAAGATCCCGCGCACCCAGACCAACACCGAGAACTGCGTCGCCCACAACGGCTCGCTGGTGCCGGTGAAGGGCAAGGACATCATGGTGCAGGCCTGGTACCAGGGCGGCTGGTCGATGTTCGACTTCACCGACTCGGCCCACCCGAAGGAGATCGCCTGGTTCGACCGCGGCCCGTACGACGCGGCGACGCTGAAGACGGCCGGCGCGTGGTCGACGTACTACTACAACGGCTACATCTACTCCAACGAGATCCAGCGCGGCTTCGACACCTTCCAGGTGAAGGACCGGGCGATCCGCGGAGCGGAGAAGGTGCGGTTCGCCGAGCTGAACCCGCAGAGCCAGCCGCGCTACCGCGAGTATCGCAGGGCCCGTGACGGAGCCGGTCGGACCCCGCGTCCGGCCGGCTTCGTTGCGTTCTGGTGACTATCGCGGTTCCGGTTGTCGTCTCGCCCAGTGGGACCGATAGGTTGTGCGCCATGGTTTCCACGCCGATGGTCGCCATGCAGGGGGTGCAGAAGCACTTCGGTTCCCTGCATGTGCTTCAGGACATCGATCTCGAGGTCGCTCAGGGTGAGGTCGTCGTCGTCATCGGCCCTTCGGGGTCGGGCAAGTCGACGCTGTGCCGCACGATCAACCGTCTGGAGACGATCGACGAAGGGTCGATCCTGCTCGACGGTCAGCCGCTCCCGGCCGAGGGCAAGCCCCTCGCCCAGCTGCGCGCCGACGTCGGCATGGTCTTCCAGTCGTTCAACCTCTTCGCGCACAAGACGATCCTCGAGAACGTCACGCTGGGCCCGATCAAGGTCCGCGGCGAGAAGAAGGCCGACGCCGAGGCCCGCGCCATGGAGCTGCTCAAGCGGGTCGGCGTCGACTCGCAGGCCCAGAAGCTGCCCGCGCAGCTCTCCGGCGGCCAGCAGCAGCGCGTCGCGATCGCCCGCGCGCTGGCGATGCGGCCCAAGGTGATGCTGTTCGACGAGCCGACCTCGGCCCTGGACCCCGAGATGATCAGCGAGGTCCTCGACACGATGACCTCCCTGGCGCGGGACGGCATGACGATGATCGTGGTGACCCACGAGATGGGCTTCGCCCGCACCGCCGCCGACCGCGTCGTGTTCATGGCCGACGGACGCATCGTCGAGCAGAACACGCCGCAGGAGTTCTTCGACCACCCGCAGTCGGAGCGCGCCCGGGACTTCCTGGGCAAGATCCTCAAGCACTGACCACCCACTCAACACCCCTGGGGGAACAATGAAGATCAGCACCCGCTTCGCGGCGCTCGGCGCCGCCGCCCTGCTGACGCTCGCCGCCTGCGGCGACGCCGGCAGCGAGACGACCGAGGCCGCCGACAACGACTACGAGGTCGTCGACAGCCCCAAGTTCGACGAGGGCACCCGCATGGCCGAGATCGCCGAGGCCGGCAAGGTCAAGATCGGCGTCAAGTTCGACCAGCCCGGCATCGGCTTCAAGGCCGCCGGCTCGGACGAGCGACCGGCTTCGACCCCGAGATGGGCAAGATCATCGCCGGCCAGCTCGGCCTCGAGCCCAAGGACATCGACTGGGTCGAGACCATCTCGGACAACCGTGAGCCCTTCCTGCAGAACGGCACCGTCGACTTCGTGATCGCTTCGTACTCGATCACCGACGAGCGCCGCCAGGTCGTCGGCCAGGCCGGCCCGTACTACCTCACCGGCCAGCAGCTGCTCGTCGCCAAGGACAGCGACATCAAGGGCCCCGAGGACCTCAAGGGCCAGAAGGTCTGCTCGGTCACCGGCTCGACCCCGATCAAGACGATCGAGGAGAAGTACGACGTCACCCCGGCCGGCTTCGACACCTACTCCGAGTGCGTGGAGCAGCTGAAGAACGGCTCGGTCGACGCGGTCACCACCGACGGCTCGATCCTGCTCGGCTACGCCGCTCAGGACCCCGACGCCCTCAAGGTCGTCGGCGAGCCGTTCTCCGAGGAGCGCTACGGCATCGGCTACAGCAAGGACCACCCCGAGCTGTGCACCTTCCTCAACGACACGCTGACCAAGGCCTTCGAGGACGGCGCCTGGGAGGACGCGTTCGACGCCACCCTCGGCAAGTCGGGCAACGAGGTCCCCGAGGCGCCGAAGCTCGACGCCTGCGCCTGAGCTCGCTGAGCAGACCCGCTGACGCGGGCCTGATCGTCACGGAAAGGATGAGATGGACGTCCTGGTCGACAACGCCGACCTGATCCTCAAGGGATTCTGGGAGACGTTGCAGCTGGTGCTGGTCTCGGGCGCGTACGCGCTCGTGCTGGGCACCCTCGTGGCGGTCGCCCGCGTCAGCCCGGTCTCGGTGCTGCGGGGGGCGGGCACGGTGTACGTGACGCTGTTCCGCAACACGCCGCTGCTGATCCTCATCATCATCGCCTACTACGGCATGCCCGACATCGGCATCAACCCCGGGTTCTTCCCGCTCATCACCATCGCGATGGGCATCTACACCTCGACGTTCATCGCCGAGGCGCTGCGCTCGGGCATCAACGGCGTGCCCGTGGGCCAGGCCGAGGCCGCCCGGGCGGTCGGCATGCCGTTCGGCATGACGATGACGCAGGTCGTGCTCCCCCAGGCCGGACGCCTCGTCGTCCCGCCGGTCGCCAGCGTGCTCATCGCGCTGGTCAAGAACACGTCCCTGGCCGCCGCCTTCGGCATCGCCGAGGCGACGTTCCGGCTCAAGGGCCTGCTGAACGACCACGCCACCGACAAGTGGTGGATCTTCTTCGGCATCGCCCTGGGCTACGTCGTGATCGTCGAGGTCATCTCGCTGATCGCCTACCTGATCGAGCGCCGTTGGAAGGTGGTGTCGCGATGACGAGCGTGCTGTTCGACGTCCCCGGGCCGAAGGCCCGCCGCCGTCACCGCATCATCGGTGTCGTCACCGTCCTGGGTGTCGTCGCGATCCTGGCCGGCGCGGTCTGGAAGCTGTACAGCGAGGACCAGTTCACGGCCAACAACTGGGAGCCGTTCGTCACCCCGGTCTACCTCGACGTCATCCTCGACGGCCTGGTGGACACGCTGCTGGCGGCAGTGTTCGCCATCGCCGGCGCCGTCGTCCTGGGCGTGGTCCTGGGCGTGGGCAAGCTGTCGGACCACCGGATCATCCGCTGGCCCGCCTGGCTCGTCGTGGAGTTCTTCCGCGCCGTGCCGCTGCTGCTGCTCATCATCTTCATCTGGGCGCTGTCGGGGTACCCGCTGTACACGATCTGGCCGCTGGTCGCGGGTCTCGTGCTCTACAACGGCTCGGTGCTGGCGGAGATCTTCCGCGCCGGCATCAACGCCGTGCCGACCGGCCAGGTCGAGGCCGCCTACGCCATCGGCCTGCGCAAGAGCGCCGTCATGCGCACCGTGCAGCTGCCGCAGGCGATCCGGATCATGATCCCGTCGCTCATCAGCCAGTGCATCGTCGCGCTGAAGGACACGAGCCTGGGCTACGTGATCACCGCGTCGGGCCTCACCGTGGCCGGACGTGAGATCTGGCGGACGTTCGGCAACTACCTGGCCACCGCGCTCGTGCTGGCGGCGGTCTACATCGTCCTGAACCTGCTGCTCAGCTGGTTCGGCAACTGGGTCGAGGGGCGCATCAACCGCTCCCCCAAGTCCGCCGGCAACGCCGCCGGGCGCACCACCATGGACCTGGAGAACCGTCGGGCCGACAGCGGCACCACCGTCGGCGGCCCGGTCTAGCGGCGGCACGGACGCAGCAGGGCCCCGGCACCGCATGGTGCCGGGGCCCTCGTGCGTCCGGGTCAGGACTGCGGGGTGACCCACAGGTGGATGGTTCCCTCGACGACGACGGTGCCGTCGTCGCGCGTGGCGCGCACGGCCACTGGGACGTCGGGCGCCTGGGCCCAGTCGTCGGCCGTGGTGGTGGCGGTGCAGACGAGGTCGGTCGTGGACTTGGCCAGGTACCGCACGTCCATGCCCTTGGGCAGCCAGCGGTAGCCATCCGGCACGGTCGCCTCGGCCAGCAGCCCCATGGCCGCCTCGAGGCCGTTGCAGACCGCGATCGCGTGGACGGTGCCGATGTGGTTGTGCACGGCCTTGCGCTTGGGCAGCACGAGCTCGGCGCGGTGCGGCTCGACGGAGCGGACGCGCATCTTGATCGTGCGGAAGTACGGCGCCTTGCGGCCGAAGAGCTTCGAGAACAGCCAGTCGCCCCGGGGCAGCGCGGTGATGCGCCGGTACATGTCGTAGGTCGCGGTCATGAGGCCTACGTTACCCGCAGGTAACTCGCCGCGGGGTCAGACGGTCAGGGCGCGCACGCAGACGACCTCGGGCAGGTTCGAGCGGATCTCGGTCCACGTCTCCCCCTCGTCCAGGCTGGCCCACACCGCGCCGTGGCGCGTGCCGACGTGCACGCCGAGCGGGTCGGCGCCGTCGTGGCACAGCGCGTCGCGCAGCACGACCGTGTAGGCCTCGTCGGGCAGCCCGTCGTGCAGCTCGTGCCAGGTGTCGCCGGCGTCCTGCGTGCGCCAGATGCTGGGCCGCGCGGGGGGAAGCGCTCGACGTCGGCGCTGAGCGGGAAGACGTAGGCGGTGCCGGGACGGCGCGGGTGCGCGAGGACGGGGAACCCGAACTCGGCCGGCAGCGGCTCGCTGATGCGGGTCCACGTGCGCCCCGCGTCGTCGGTGCGGTACACGCCGCCGTGGTTCTGGGCGTACAACCGGTCTGGGTCGCCGGCGTCGACCGCCACCTTGTGCACGCACTGGCCGTACTCGGGCGTCTCGCCGGGCATGAACGGCACCGCGATGCCGTGGTTGCGCGGCTCCCACGTCGCCCCGCCGTCCTCGCTGCGGTAGACCCCGCCCGTCGACATCGCGACCGTGACGACCTCCGGGTCGCTCGGGTGGGGCAGGATCGTGTGGATGGCCTGCCCGCCCGCGCCGGGCTGCCACTCCGGACGGTGCGGGTGGTCCCACAGGCTCCGGACCAGGTCGAAGGTCTCGCCCCCGTCGCCCGAGCGGAACAGCGCCGAGGGCTGGGTGCCGGCCCACACGACGTCCGGGTCGACCGGTGAGACCTGCACCTGCCAGATGCGCTCGACGATGGCGCCGGACCCAGGTGGGAAGCCGAACGCGCGCTTCGCCTCGAGCCAGGACCGGCCGAGGTCGTCCGAGCGCATCAGCCGCGGGCCGAACGGCCAGCTCGTGGTGCCGACGAACAGGCGCGGCGGCGACCCGTGCGGACTGACGCCCACGGAGTAGACCTCCTCCATGGAGAAGGCGAGCGGGTCCCACACCCAGCGCTCGCGGTCGTCGGACCGTCCCACGAACAGTCCCTTGCGCGTCCCGACCAGCACGACACCCGCCATGGCACTCCGCCCTTCGTCCCGACGACGGTAGGAGCGTCCGGGCCGCAGCGTCAACGGGTCACATCGACTCCAGCGGCTCCGGGTCGAAGCCGAGCTCCTCGCGGACGACGGCGAACGCGACCTGCGGTGAGTAGCCCTTGCGGGCGAGCATGCCGGTGAGCCGACGCGTCTGGACCGTGCGGTCCAGGCCCTGCATGCTGCGCAGGCGCTTCTGCACCAGCCGGTGCGCGGCCTCGACCTCCGCGTCGGTGTCGACCTGCTCGAGCGCCTCCTGGGCCAGCTCGTCGTCGATGCCCTTCTTGCGCAGCTCGCGGGCCAGCGCCGACCGGCCCAGGCCCTTCGAGCGCTGACGCGACTCCACCCACAGGCGGGCGAAGGCGGCGTCGTCGATGAGGCCGACCTCCTCGAACCGGTCGAGGAGGCGGGACGCGAGGTCGGCCGGGACGTTCTTCTTGGCCAGCGACTCGGCCAGCTCGGCCCGGCTGCGCGGCTGGTCGGTCAGCCGCTGCAGCAGGATCTGCCGGGCGAACGACTCGGCGTCCGCCTCCGGCAGGTCCTGCTGCGGGTCGTGCGGCAACGACATCAGAACGCGGTGGCGTCGTCCGTCTCGGCCAGCCCGGCGGCGACGTCGTCGGCCGGGTCGGCCACGCTGGCGCCGACTCCCAGGTGCTCCTTGATGCGCTTCTCCAGCTCCTCGGCGAGGTCGGGGTTGTCGCGCAGGAAGTTGCGCGAGTTCTCCTTGCCCTGGCCGAGCTGGTCGCCGTCGTAGGTGTACCAGGCGCCGGCCTTGCGGACGATGCCCGTCTCGACGCCCAGGTCGATCAGGCTGCCCTCGCGGCTGATGCCCTGGCCGTACATGATGTCGAACTCGGCGATCTTGAACGGCGGGGCGAGCTTGTTCTTGACGATCTTGACCTTGGTGCGGTTGCCGACCATGTCGGTGCCGTCCTTGAGCGTCTCGATGCGGCGCACGTCGAGCCGGACCGAGGCGTAGAACTTCAGCGCCTTGCCGCCCGTGGTGGTCTCGGGGCTGCCGAACATGACGCCGATCTTCTCGCGCAGCTGGTTGATGAAGATCGCCGTGGTGCCCGAGCCGTTGATCGCACCGGTCATCTTGCGCAGCGCCTGGCTCATGAGCCGGGCCTGGAGGCCGACGTGGCTGTCGCCCATCTCGCCGTCGATCTCGGCGCGGGGCACGAGCGCGGCGACCGAGTCGATGACGATGATGTCGAGCGCGCCGGAGCGGATCAGCATGTCGGCGATCTCGAGCGCCTGCTCGCCGCTGTCGGGCTGGGAGACCAGCAGCGCGTCGGTGTCGACCCCCAGCTTGCGGGCGTACTCGGGGTCGAGCGCGTGCTCGGCGTCGATGAAGGCGGCCACGCCGCCGGCCTTCTGCGCGTTGGCCACCGCGTGCAGCGCGACCGTCGTCTTGCCCGAGGACTCCGGGCCGTAGATCTCGACGATGCGGCCGCGGGGCAGGCCGCCGATGCCGAGCGCCACGTCCAGCGAGGTGGCGCCGGTGGGGATGATCTCGATCGGCGCGCGGGCCTGGTCGCCCAGGCGCATGACGGCGCCCTTGCCGTAGGAGCGGTCGATCTGCGCGATCGCGTTGTCGAGCGCCTTGCCCTTGTCCGCGTCGGGCTTCACGGCGGACCGGGAGGAGGTCTTGGGAGGCATGGGAGCTGTTCCGTTCTGCGAGGGGCACCGAGGCGCCGAGGTGGCCAGGCGTCTTCAACGGTAGGAGGACCCACTGACAACCTGGGCCTCGTCGACCCGTCTGTGGAAGGACGTCCTCCCGACGTCAACCTGTGGACCCCACTCTACGCGAACACGTGTTCGACCGGCGTGCGACACGCCGCGCGGGTCTCAGCGCTCGGACGCGGGCAGGTGCAGGTTGGCGTGCACGGCGCGCCAGACGTCCTTGGGGTCGGTGCCGGCGTCGAGCGCCTCGATCGGGGTGCGGCTGCCGAGCTCCCCCAGGGACTGGGTCGAGGCCCACACGTGGGCGTACGACTCCCCCAGGTGGAGCTCCAGACGCTCCCACAGCTCGCTGTGTCGCATCAGGCGGCGGACATCGAGACGTCGGGGGCGATGGACGACACGCTGGCCAGCTCGGTGGCCTCCTCGACCTCGAGCAGCGCGCTGACGTCGATCAGCACCTTCGACAGCGGGACGTCGAGCGCCCCGGCGAGCGCGGCGAGCAGCTCGGAGCTGGGCTCCTTGTGTCCGCGCTCGATCTCGGAGATGTAGCCGAGGCTGACCCGGGCCTTCGCCGAGACGTCGCGCAGGGTCAGGCCCTGGGCGATGCGGCGCGCGCGCAGGACCTCGCCGACGAACTGTCGCATCAGCGTCATGCCTGCACCTCCGGTGTCACGTCTGCTTCAACCCCCGGCGGGGTCGGGTTGTTCCCCAGCCTAGCGACCAGCAGCGACAGGCTCGCCAGGACGGTCGCGCTGCGGACGGCGTCCCGGTCGCCGGGGCAGGGGCCAGCAGCCGGCCGTGCCGGTACCCCGTCGGGCCCGGCCACCGCGACGTGCACGGTGCCCCTGCG
>NZ_JBNFNZ010000001.1:0-92876 GCF_057364525.1 Aeromicrobium sp. PFPM2_SD2 | reverse complement strand
GGTGGCGCTGCGCGACCTCGACGACCGCGGCCTGGCCAGCGACGTCGCCCGAGAGCTGGACGAGCGATGAGCGCGACCGGGCCCGCCACGCAGGCGCCCGGTGCCGAGCAGACCGCGCCCGCCACCGGGTTCTCGGTGGTCCTGGACTCCTTCGAGGGACCGTTCGACCTGCTGCTGCAGCTCATCTCGCGGCACAAGCTCGACATCACCGAGGTGTCGCTGGCCACCGTCACGAGCGAGTTCATCACCTACATCAAGCAGATGGACGGCGACCTGGAGGAGACCACCCAGTTCCTCGTCGTCGCGGCCACGCTGCTCGACCTCAAGGCCGCGCGGCTGCTGCCCCAGGGCGACGTGGACGACGAGGAGGACCTTGCGCTGCTCGAGGCCCGCGACCTGCTCTTCGCCCGGCTGCTGCAGTACCGGGCGTTCAAGCAGGTCGCCGGCGTCATGGCCGAGCGGCTGGCCACCCAGGGCCGGCGCTACCCGCGCTCGGTCGGCCTGGAGCCGCGCTTCGCGTCGCTGCTGCCCGAGGTGCTGCTCACCGTCGGCCCCGACGACCTGGCCCGGCTCGCGGCCAAGGCCATGGAGCCCAAGCAGGCGCCGGTCATCTCGCTGGCCCACCTGCACGCGCCGAGCGTTAGCGTCCGCGAGCAGGCGCACCTGCTGGTCGACCGGCTGCGCCGCGAGCAGCAGACGACGTTCCGCGCGCTCGTGGCGGACGCGCCGGACGTGCTGACCCGGGTCGCGCGGTTCCTGGCCGTCCTGGAGCTGTTCCGCGAGGGGGCGCTGTCCTTCGACCAGGCGACCCCGTTGGGCGACCTGCACCTGCGCTGGACCGGCACGCAGGAGGGCGACATCGACGTCGGCGACGAGTTCGACGTCCCGGCCGGCTCCGACGTGGAGCCCGGCGACACGTACCCGCTGCCCGAGGACGCCGACGGCGTCCGGACCGAGGAAGAGCGATGACCGACCCCACCACCGACACCGTGCCGGACGACGCGACCGCCGCGGCGGCCCCGCTGCAGGGCCCCGAGGAGCTCGAGCTCGGGCTGCTCGACCTGGAGCCCGCGCTGGAGGCCGTGCTCATGGTGGCCGACCAGGCGCTGGACCACCTGACACTCGCCCAGGCCGTGGGCCACCCGCCCGCCGACGTCGAGCAGGCGCTCGTGCGCCTGGCCGCCGAGTACGACGAGCAGGGCCGCGGCTTCGAGCTGCGCCGGGTCGCCGGCGGCTGGCGCTTCTACACCCGCGAGGCGTTCGCGCCGGCCGTCGAGCGCTTCGTCCTGGACGGCCAGCAGGCGCGGCTCACCCAGGCCGCGCTGGAGACGATGGCGGTGGTGGCGTACCGCCAGCCGGTGAGCCGCTCGCGCGTCTCGGCGATCCGCGGCGTGAACGTCGACGGCGTCATGCGCACCCTGGTGACCCGCGGCTTCGTCGAGGAGGTCGGGAACGACCCCGAGACCGGCGCCGTCCTGTACGGCACGTCGGCCTACTTCCTGGAGCGCATGGGGCTGGACAGCCTCGACGAGCTGCCCGAGCTCGCGCCCTACTTGCCCGAGATGGACGACATGGAGGACGAGCTGAGCGCGCTGTCCGCGCCGGCGGCGGAGCCCGCGTCCGAGCCGGCCGCGCCCACCGGGCTCGACGAGGCGGGGGAGGAGCAGCGATGAGCGAGCCCGAGGAGCAGGGGACCGAGCCGGGCGTCCGGCTGCAGAAGTACCTGGCCCAGTCCGGCGTCGCGAGCCGGCGCAAGTGCGAGGAGCTGATGCTCCAGGGCCGGGTGGAGGTCGACGGCGAGGTCGTGACCCTCATGGGCACGCGCATCGACCCGGCCACCGCGATCGTCCGTGTGGACGGCAAGCGGCTGCTGCCGCCCACCGAGCACACGTACCTGGTGCTCAACAAGCCGCGCGGTGTCGTCACCACGATGGCCGACGAGCACGGACGGCCGGACCTGACCGGCCTGCTGAAGGACCGCGAGGAGCGGCTGTTCCACGTCGGTCGGCTCGACACCGACACGTCCGGCCTGCTGCTGCTGACCAACGACGGCGAGGCCGCGCACCGTCTGGCCCACCCGTCGTTCGAGGTGACGAAGACGTACGTCGCGCTCGTCGAGGGCCGGCTCAAGGACGCGACCGGGCGCCGGCTCGTCGACGGCATCGAGCTCGAGGACGGCCCCGCGCAGGCCGACCGGTTCACCGTGCGCGACCGGCAGGGCGACCGCACGCTCGTCGAGCTGGACGTGCACATCGGCCGCAACCGGATCGTGCGCCGGATGCTGGCCGAGGTCGGCCACCCCGTGCGCGAGCTCACCCGCACGGCCTTCGGGCCGGTGCGCCTGGGACAGCTGCGGCCGGGCGCGACGCGCGGCCTGACCGACGAGGAGCGCGGGACGCTCTTCGATAGCGTGGGCCTGTGAGCGAGGGCAGCGAGCGGGGGGCGGAGCGGGCGACGGTCGGCAGCATCCCCGCGCCGGTCCTGGTGGTGGGCTGCGGCCTCATCGGCACCTCGGTCGCCCTGGCCCTGCGCGGTCGCGGCGTCGAGGTCGTCCTCGAGGATGCGTCGGCCGAGCACCTGGAGCAGGCGGTCGCCCTCGGCGCGGGCGTGCTGCTGGACGACTCGGTCGTTCCCGCTCTCGTCGTCGTCGCGGTGCCGCCGGCGGTCGCCCCGGGCGTCGTGACCGACGCGTTGGCGCGCTGGCCCGAGGCGCTCGTCACCGACGTCACGAGCGTGAAGTCGCTGCTGCAGCAGACCCTGGCCGACGTGCCCGGCGCCGAGCGCTACGCCGGCGGTCACCCCAGGCCGGCAGCGAGCGCAGCGGCCCGACCGCGGCTTCGGCCCAGCTGTTCGAGGGCCGTCCCTGGGCGGTGACGCCGACCCGCCAGACGCTCCCGCAGGCCCTCGACGCGGTGGTCGACCTGGCCCTGAACCTCGGCGCGGTGCCGATCATCATGGACGCGTCCGCGCACGACCGCGCGGTCGCCGTGGTCTCGCACGTGCCGCAGGTGATGTCGACGCTCACCGCCGCGCGCCTGAACGACGCGGCCGAGAACCACCTGGCGCTGTCCGGTCCCGGCCTGCGCGACGTCACCCGCATCGCCGGCAGCGACATGCGGCTGTGGATCGACATCCTGAGCCACAACGCGCGCGACGTGCGGTCGGTGCTGGAGGACGTCCGCGTCGACCTGGACCGGGTCATCGAGGCGCTCGACGGCGCCGACGGCCAGACCCTGGGCGAGGTCCTGGAGTCCGGCCGCCAGGGCACCCGCCTCATCCCGGGCAAGCACGGCGACGCACCCTCGCGCCTGGACGTCGTCCGGGTCCAGGTCGCCGACCGTCCGGGTGAGCTGTCGCGTCTCATGACCGATACGGGACAATCAGGTGTCAACATCGAGGACCTCCGTCTTGACCACGACCTGGGACGGCCCGTGGGCCTCGCCGAGATCGCCGTCGCGCCGGGTCTCGGGGACGTCCTGGTCGCTGCGCTCGCCGAGCGCGGCTGGACCGCCTACCGATAGGAACGCCTGCATGACCTTGGTGATCGCCCTCGACGGACCCTCCGGGTCGGGCAAGTCGAGCACGTCGCGCGCCGTCGCGGCGCGCCTCGGCCTGGACTACCTCGACACCGGCGCGATGTACCGCGCCGTCACCTGGGCGGTGCTCGAGCGCGGCGTCGACCCGCACGACCCGACCGCCGTGGCCGAGGTCGCCGCGGCCGTGCGTCTGGAGCCGGGCACCGACCCGCTCAAGCCGACGATCGCGGTCGACGGGGTGGACGTCAGCGAGCCGATCCGCTCCGACGCGGTGAACGCCGCGGTCAGCCCCGTCTCGACCGTGCCGGACGTCCGCGCCCGCCTGGTCGACCTGCAGCGCCGCATCATCGCCGGCTCCGACGGCATCGTCGTCGAGGGCCGCGACATCGCCTCGACCGTGGCCCCGGACGCCCAGGTGAAGGTGTACCTCGTGGCCGACCCGGCCGCGCGCGCCGCCCGCGGGCCGCGGAGGAGGGTCACGCGGACGCCGAGACGACCAAGGCGTCGCTGCTGGCCCGGGACCGGATCGACTCGACCCGCGCGACGTCCCCGCTGGTGCGGGCCGACGGCGCGGTCGAGGTCGACAGCACCTACCTGACGCTGGACGAGGTCGTCGACCGCGTCGTGGCGATGGTGCCGTGATGGCTGCCGACGAGCGGGGCTACCCGGCACCGGGCCACGCCGGCCTGAAGGTGCTGCGCGCGACGGTCGGCCGCTGGCTGGGCTCGCGCTACGACCTGCACCAGCACGGCACCGAGCACGTCCCGGCCGACGGACCGGTGATCTTCGCCGCGAACCACGTCGGCTGGCTGGACGGTCCGCTGCTGATCGCCTGCACGCCGCGTCCGGCCCACGCGCTGGTCAAGGCCGAGGAGTTCCAAGGCCGCACGGGGGCGCTGCTGCGCCTGGCCGGGCAGATCAGCGTCCGTCGCGACGAGCCGGACGCCGCGGCCGTGCGCAAAGGCGGTCGCCGCGCTCGAGGCCGGCCACGCCGTGGCCCTCTTCCCCGAGGCACCCGCGGCGCCGGCGACGTCGCGCACGTCAAGGACGGGCTGGCGTACCTGGCGATGACCACCGGTGCGCCGGTCGTGCCGGTGGCGATCCTCGGCACGCGACTGCCCGGCCAGGCCGGCGACGCCAGGCCGGAGAAGGGCGCGCGCATCGAGCTGTCCTACGGCGAGCCGGTCACCGTCGAGCGCCGCCCGTGGCCGCGGCCTCGCGACGAGGTGCGTAGGCTTGCGGGGCGGCTCCAGCAGGAGCTGCGCGCTCACGTCGAGAAGTCTGCAGAGGCCAGCGAGGTCGCGCTGCCCGGACCTCTGCCCCCAGGAGACACCCATGTCTGACCACCTGCCCGTCCTGGCCGTCATCGGCCGGCCGAACGTCGGCAAGTCGACGCTGGTCAACCGCATCATCGGCCGGCGCGAGGCCGTGGTCGAGGACGTCCCCGGCGTCACCCGCGACCGGGTCGCCTACGAGGCCACCTGGAACGGCCGCGAGTTCACCGTCGTCGACACCGGCGGCTGGGACCCCGACGCCCGCGGCATGGCCGAGCTGATCGCCGCCCAGGCCGAGCTGGCCATCGCGGCCGCCGACGCCGTCCTGTTCGTCGTCGACGCCAACGTCGGCATCACCGACGCCGACGAGGCCGTCGTCCGCATCCTGCGCTCGGCCAAGAAGCCCGTGCTGCTGGCCGCCAACAAGGTCGACGACCAGCGGGCCGAGAACGAGTCGTCCTCGCTGTGGGCGCTCGGCCTCGGCCAGCCGTACCCGGTCTCGGCGCTGCACGGCCGTGGCTCGGGCGACCTGCTGGACGCCGTGCTCGAGGCGCTGCCCGACGCGCCGCCGGAGGACTTCGACAAGATCGAGGGCCCGCGCCGCGTCGCGATCGTCGGCAAGCCGAACGTCGGCAAGTCCAGCCTGCTCAACAAGCTGGCCGGCGAGAACCGCGTCGTCGTCTCCGACGTCGCGGGCACGACCGTCGACCCGGTCGACGAGATCGTCGAGCTCGGTGGTCGCGAGTGGCACTTCATCGACACCGCCGGCATCCGCCGCCGGGTCAAGGAGGCGTCCGGCCACGAGTACTACGCCAGCCTGCGCACCAACACCGCCATCGACCGCGCCGAGGTGGCGGTCATGGTCGTGGACGCCAGCGAGCCGCTGGCCGAGCAGGACCTGCGCATCATCAGCACCGTCCGCGAGGCGGGCCGCGCGCTGGTCATCGCGTTCAACAAGTGGGACCTGGTCGACGAGGAGCGCCGCTACTACCTCGACCGCGAGATCGAGCGCGAGCTCGTGCAGGTGCCGTGGGCGCCGCGCATCAACGTCGCCGCCCGCACGGGCTGGCACGTCGACCGGCTCGTCCGCGCGCTCGACGCGGCCCTCGAGGGCTGGGAGACGCGCGTGCCGACCGGTCAGCTCAACGCGTTCCTCGGCCGTCTGGTCGCCGAGCACCCGCACCCGATCCGTGGCGGCAAGCAGGCCAAGATCATCTACGGCACCCAGGCGTCCACCGCGCCGCCGACGTTCGTGCTGTTCACGCGCGGCAAGCTCGAGGCGTCGTACCTGCGCTTCGTGGAGCGCCGCCTGCGCGAGGAGTTCGGCTTCGTCGGCTCGCCGATCCACATCCAGCAGCGTCCGCGCGAGACCCGCAAGCGGTAGGGGTCCCGCGTCGAGGACGTCCGGGGGAGTGCGGTAGGCTTCTGGACGTTGTCACGGGCTGTAGCGCAGCTTGGTAGCGCACTTGACTGGGGGTCAAGGGGTCGCAGGTTCAAATCCTGTCAGCCCGACCAAAAACCGCCTCTGACCTGCGGAAACGCGGGTCAGAGGCGGTTTTGGTTTCGACGTGGATCCTCAGAATGGTCGTTTACTGGTCGTAAACGATCTCGAGGCCTACGAATCCGGCCTCGCGTCATCGCTCTCAGCGAGCCGTTCGAGGAGGTCGGAGAGGTCGGCTGAGACCGGCGGCTTTGCGATGTAGTGGTCCCGGGTGACCTGGCTGGAGGAGTGCCCGAGCTGGCGCGAGGCGAGCTCGGACGTAGCTGCCTCGGAGATCAGGTCGCGACCGTCTTGCGGAAGGTGTGGGGCGTCACCCACTCATAGCCGGTGTCCTTGCGGATCTGCCGCCACCGACGCTCGATGTTGACGACCTGGTACCAGGTGCCGTTGCGGGTTGCGAAGACGGCGTCGTTCTCGTTGGGTGTCGCGAACTCCCGGCGAGCGCGTAGCAGCTCGGTGGCGAACCGGGGGAGCACCACGGTTCGCCGGCTGGTGTCCGTTTTCGGTGTGGGCTTCCGATAGGTGCCCTTTCCGGTCTCGGTCTTGATCGTCCCCGACACCGTCAGGGTGGGTACATCGCTATCGAGGTCCAGGTCGCTCCAGCGCACAGCAAGTACCTCGCCGATGCGGCACCCGGTGGCGAGCATCAGGTCGATGATGTCGGCCATGTCGCCGGTGGCCCTGGGTCCGGGGCGGTCCGCGTTGACCCACCGGCGCACAGCTGCGCGGATCTCGACCAGGTCCTCGACCCGTAGGGCCCTGGTCTCCTGCCTGGGGCGGTGAACCCGGGTCGTCCCGCGGGCCGGGTTCGTGGGGATCGCATCGTGCCGTACCGCCAGGTCGAGCATGGCCCCGAGGACGACCTTGGCCTTGCGCTGCCGGTTCACGCTCTGATCGCGCAACCGCAGCAGGAGCCGGTCCAGCCGGCCAGTGGTGGCCTCGCGAAGCCTCAGCCCACCGACACTGGGTAGCACCAGGTTGTCCAGCACCCTTCGGTACTCGTTGATGGTGGTCTGCTCGATCCGTCCTTCAGTCTCGAGACCCGTGATCCACAGGGTGGCGAGGTCGATCAGCCGGGTCTCGGCGGTGATGAACTCACCCGCTGGGGCGGTGCGCGTGCCGAGGACGTCTCGAAGGGCTCGCTCTGCAGCGGCCTTGCTCGGACCAGTCGCGGTGACGCGACGAGTGTTGCCGTCGGTGTCACGGAACCGGGTCAGGGCCCGGAAGCTGCCGTCGCGGATCTTCTCGGTGGTGATGGTCCCCCAGGTGCCGAGGGGGAGTGGTGGCCTGGCCATGGGCTACTCGCCCTCTGCGGGCTCGAGGTGCTCGACGATCCAGGCGTCGAGGTCTGCACGGCGGTACCGCAGGCAACCGCCCATCTTCACCGCGCGTGGTCCGAACCCGGCCCGGCGGGTCCGCCATGTGTACAGCGTCGCCTTCGGGATCGCCAGGTAGGCCGCAGCCTCGTCGATGGTGAGGATCATGCTCTCGTGGCTGGTGTCGACGGTGGTACTCATCCTGTGCTCCTTCGTCGTTACGAGGACAGGTTTGCCCTCGCAACTGAAGGTGTGCGGCCCTCACCGCGCGGCCTGTGGAGAATCGACCTCTAATCGAGCTTCTGGAGCGATCGCAGGTGCATCGCCGGGCAAACGGTGTCCTTGAGCCCGACCTGCAAGACCTGGCGGGGAGCCTCTGCTGCTCCGAGACGGCGGTTGTCGGGTTGCGATCGAGCTTGCTGTGTTTTGCGCTCTTAGCCAGAGGTCGCAGGTTCAAATCCTGCCCCCGCTACCAAATCAGGCCCGGGATTCAGCGTGAATCCCGGGCCTGAAAGCATTTGAGAATTGATCCCTCCACCACAAACCCTCCACTTTGAGTCGGTTCGCGGAGCACAGGTCGGACCCTCGTCCGACTCGTTCGTAGCGCTCCCGAACAGCACCGATCGGTCCGGTCTGGACTGCGCACCTTGTGGGCATGAAGACCGAGACCAACCCGTTGAGCGTGCTCGACCCGCTCGTGACGATCACCGAGCTCGCCGAGTACCTCGGCGTGCCGGTCAAGACGATCTACGAATGGCGCCAGGCCGGCCGCGGCCCGGTTGGCATCCGCATTGGTCGTCACCTGAAGTTCCGCCTGAGCGATGTGCAGTCGTGGGTGGATGGCCAGCGCGACGTGCCGTCGCCCCGCTCCGCGAGGGAGTGAGGAGCCATGGCTAGGCCGCGCACCCCGATCGGCACCTTCGGTGAGATCGAGTTCACCAAGCTCGCGAACGGCTCGGTCCGTGCCCGGACCAGGTTCCGCGACCACGACGGGCAGCTGCGACGCATCGAGGCGAGCGGGGACACACGGACCCGCGCGGAACACCGCCTGAAGGAGCGGCTCGCCGCGCGGTCGGGGTACACGTCCGGGTTCGGCGAGCTCACACCGGACAGCTCGTTCGGTCAACTGGTCGACGTCTGGCTGGAAGATCTCGACCTCGAAGGAAAGCTGGCGGAAAGCACGCGCGCGCTCTACGAACGCAACATGCGCCAACTGGTGATGCCAGTGTTCGAGAACTACCTGCTTCGCGAGATCTCGGTGCGCAAGGTCGATCAGTTCATCAAGCGCCTCGCTTCGACCAAGAGCTACAGCACAGCGAAGCAGGCGCGAACCGTGCTCAGCCTCGCCCTCGGACTGGCAGTTCGGTACGACGCGCTCCGCGAGAACCCGGTCCGAGATACCGCCAGGCTCCACAAGCCGCCGTCGGAAACGATGGCGCTCACGCTTGAGCAAGTCGAGGGCATCCGGGCTGCCGTGCGCAGTTGGCGCCGCGCGCCGGGGACCCCAGGGCCACCGCCGGACGGCCAGCTGGAGCAGATCATCGAAGTCATGCTCGGCACCTCGGCCCGCATCGGCGAGGTGCTCGCCATCCGCAAGTGCGATGTCGATGTGACGGTCTCCCCAGCAACGGTTCGGATCTGCGGCACCATCGTGTCGCCGGCCGGTAAGCCGACGTACCGGCAGGGCCACCCCAAGACGCAGAAGTCGACCCGTGTCGTGTCGGTCCCCAGCTTCGCGGCCGAGGTGATTCGACAGCGGCTGGTCCTCGTCGGGGCCGACTCGTCGGACCACTTGCTGTTCTTCACTCGCAATGGCACGCCGCTGACGACCAACAACATCCGTCGACGGCTGCGGGCCGTACTGGCGGAGGCCGGCATCGAGGGTGTAACTCCGCACGCCTTCCGCCGCACGGTCGCGACGGTACTCGACCGGGCCAGTGGCCCTGACCTCGCGGCGGAGCTGCTCGGTCACACGTCGTCGAAGATCACGAAGGAGCACTACATCCAGCCCGACGAAGCGGTGGATCCGGTCACGGCCGAGATCCTCGAATCGCTGGCGCCGAGGCGGACCGAGGAGCCGTCATGAACGAGGATGTCGATGAGCCGACGCCACTTCCAAACCGTAATGCAATGCATTACGATAGTCGGGTATTCGAGCGCGTCGACTGGTCGCACCGAGGCGCGTACATGCAACGCAAGCACGGCATCTCGCCGGCGATCGCGAACGAAGCGCTCGAAGACCCAAACCGGGTTGTGATCGACCCCGACTACAACAGTGAGAGCGGCAGGAGCGTCAGGATCATCGGATTCTCGGTAGCCGCGGACGACGTGATCACGGTGATCGTGCTGGAGGACGACGGGATCGAGTATGGCGTCAACGGATGGACAGCGAACGCGAAAGACCGCGGGCTCTACGCCACGGGAAGCGAAGGAGGAACCGATGAGCAACGGGATTGAGGAGCTGCTCGCGGCCGAGGCCGAAGCTGCCGAGGCGGCCGAGATCGCCAGCGACCCGAACGCGCCCCTTCCGGCGCATGTGAAGGTCACCCGAGGGGCAGCTCGCTCTAAGAACCTCCAGGTCCGCTTCCGTGACGAGGAGTTCGACGAGCTCGCCGCGTACGCCGAGCAGCGAGGTCTGCCCATCTCCACCGTCGTGCGTTCGCTCGTCCTGCAGGCGATCGCCCCGGCAGAGGACCTCAAGGCCGCCCTGGACAAGCTCGAAACCGACCTTGCCGCCGTTCGTCGCAAGGCGCTCAGCGCCTGATCACAGGGCAACTGATGGCCCGGGATCTCCGGGCCGGTGGTTGATCGCGGCCTCGAAATCGGCTCGGCTCTCCGCGGCGCGCTTAGGTGGATTCAGTCTGATCGGCTTGGGCCGCAGCTCGTCGCTGGCGATCGCGATGAGGTCGGACTGGACGGGCGACGTGATGGGCATGTAGCGCTGTCGCCGTCCCTTCACTAGGCCAGGCGTGAGGTCGTCGACGCGGGCGATCGGGACGCGGATGAAATAGAGCCGTTCTCGGATGCCGTGCTCGACCGCCGCCCAGGTGCGCTGGTCGATGCGGGTGAAGAGGCGGTCGAGTTGTTGCAGCTGATGCGGGTCTGTCAGCGATTCGGGCCGGAGCTTCTGGGCGCGGCTGGCTGCCAGAGCGCCATGGCCGGCTGAATGGCTGATGCCAAGGATCCCGCCGAGATCTCGGTCTCGCGCACAAGTTTCGTGTAGGTCTCCTCGCGCACCGACCACTTCGAGGTCAAGCCGGGCTCGGCGGCAGCGGACCGGTGTGCTGCTTCGTGGGAGACGATGCGCTGGGAATCCATGACGACGCGGAGGCTGCGGGCGTCCGGCATCTCATTGAGGCTCAACAGCAGGTTGTACTGCGCCTGCAGGACGCCAGCGAAACCGGGAAGTGCGGGGCCGTTCATCGGCTCGGGCTTTGGCTGCCAGCCCTCGCGGTCGACGCGTAGTCGGGCTCGGAACTGGAGGCGTAGGCGGCACAGGTCTCGGCGGCCCGACCGAGCCAGCCTTGGTTGTGGAGCTTCTCCCAGCCGGGCACGTTCGAGTAGCGACGGTCGAGGCCCACGAGTCCTCGGACGATGTCCGCGACGTCCTTCAGCACCGTCATGCACTGCTGGTCGGTCAGGTCGCTGTATCGGACTCCGGCTGGGAAGTCGTGTTCACCGAGCACCGCAGCGCGGGCCGCCTGTCGCCATGCCTCAACGGTGGCGAACGGCTGCTCGGTGGTGAGTTCCTCTGAAAGTGCCAGTTCTGCGCTCGACGCTTCGAGTGCCTCGGCGAGTCGGAACCGAAGCTCCTCGGCTGGCCGTCGGGTGTAGACGGTGGAACCGTCGAGATCTGCGCGCGGGTTGGCAGCCCGGACGGCTTGGAGGCTCCAGGTCAGGATGCATTCGCGGTAGCGGCGGATCTGCTTGCCGAGTTCCTCGCGTTCCTCGGCGGTGGTCGTCTCGGGAACTGTGTGGGTGCCCTTGCCGCCGAGACGCTGCTGGATGCGGTGTTCGCGAAGGAGGGCGCCCATGGCGCCACGGAGGTGGCCGCTGTTCTCGCCGTACATCAGGGCAAGTCCTTCGCCCAGGCCACCTCCAGCATGTCGAGGAGCAGTTCGACCGACAGCAGGTCGATGCCGTGTTCGGCGAGTTCCTCGATCGCGGCATATGCGGCGTCGAAAAGGACGTCGCTGCTGTAGGCCGGCACGCGGGAGATGCCGGGGATGAAGTCCCCGTGCAGGTAGTCGAGTTGGAGTAGGACGCGCTCGTACTCGACCGAGGCGTCGAAGGTCAGTGCTTGATCGGCGAGCGCGGCAAGGTACGACCGCGCCTCGGCCAGCGTGACCGCGTGGGCGAGCAACATTGGCAGTTCCTCTCGTGAGTGGGTTCCTCCACCGTCTGGCCGGGAGGCGGAGTGCCGGAGATCCGGCTGAGTGCGCTGTGGACAAGTCGGTGGAAGGGGCGGGTCGAAGAGAGTCACGACGCCCGGACGAGGAGTCGGGCGCGTTCCTCGATGTGGCGTCGGGCGGCCACGTCTTCGAGCACGTAGGCGATGAAGTCGGCGTCCCGGTCTTCGATCTCGGTCTCCCTGCCGGACTCGGCAGGCTCCTCTCCGGGCCATGTGGTGAGCCGGGTAGGCCGGTCGCGGTCGAGCTTCGTGCCCGACGTTGAGACCCACTCACGCAGCCGGTTGCGGGCATCGGCGAAGTCGCGATGCCACGCCAACGGTGCCGACGGGCTGCCCTCCTGGTCATAGGCGTTCAGCCAGTGCGTGTGCAGGGCCGAGAGTTCCCAGACCAGTTCGTCGTGTCGATGCCAATACGGCGGGACAACCGTCGGCGGCAGTCCGTACGTCGCCCGCAGCCAGTTGACCCAGGCGTTGAGATCGAGCCACTCCGCCTCGGCCTCGTCGGCGGTCAGCAGGTTCCAGTTGATCGGGCGCGGTGGCTCGTCCTCCGGGCCGGCAGCCCCGGGAGGGACGGGGCTGCCGCTCGGGTGGTCGCCACCGAGGACGTAGTCGTCAGGCTCCATCAACGCGAGCTGGTCCTGCTCGATGTCGGTGGTCATCGTGGGGCCCTCAGAGACCGACGACCTTGGCCGGCTCCTTGGCCACCGGGAGGTCGGCGGTCGGCGGGTCGAGCTGCCGCGACGGCGTCCGGTCGACCTCGTACCTGGTGCGGGCCAGGTCGTGCCCGATGCGGCGGGCGACGAACTCCTCGCGGGCCTCGGCCTGGCCGTTCCGGTCGACCTCGTACTCGCTGTTGTAGCCCGACGCGACGAAGTTGTCACCGACCTTGAACTTCGCGTAGGCGCGCTCGGCCGTCTTGCGGTACGCGACCATGTCGTGGAACGTCGACTCCAGCTTCTCGTAGCTGCCGTCGCTCTCCTGGCGGTAGTGCTCGACGCCGACCCGGGCGTAGAAGCGGGCGACACCGTTGCCCGTGAAGTTGAGCTGCGGGGCGGTGGCGATGAATCCGTGCAGGCTCATTTGGATGGGAATCGTCATGCTGACTCCTGATGTCGCGCGGCGCCTCGGGTGGCGACCGCTCTCAGGAGTCAGGTGTCGCGCACGTGCCGGGTGGCGACCCAGCCGCCGTGAGGCGACATCGCCGAACCCACAAACACACGCCCTCGCCGCGAATACCCTGAGCTCGCCGGCCCGGCAAAGCGGATGAGGGAGGTGTCGCCGTGGATGCAGTCAAGGTCTCGAACTACGGAGTGGGCGACGACCTCTTCGAAACGCTGCTCAAGGTGATGGCGACCGCGTCAAGACGGTTGTGGATCAAGGTTGCCTGGTGGGATGCGTCGCCGAAGGGGCGACAGTTGGCAGAAGCTGCGATTACTGCGCAACGACGAGGTGTGGACGTTCGAGTCTTGTGCCGTCCAGAGTCGTCGAACGATGCGGTGCTGCGCCAACTCCGCCAGTCGGGAATCGCCATCGTCGGCGTCCGCTATATCCACGAGAAGGAGTTGCTTGCGGACGACGTTGCCGTCTCGCACTCGATGAACTTCACCGACAGGGAAATCGAGCGCAATCAGAACTCGGGCTTCGTGTTCTCTGCACCAGAGGTCGTTGCCGCGACCGAGGCAGGTTTCCTGGCCCTCATCGAGAATCGGGCCGCGGCCAGCGTGGGTGACGAGGAGTGGACCCCGAGTTCGAAGCTCATCCCGACGGACCTCCAGAAGTACCTCACTCGCTTCGACCGGTTGAACCCCCTTCAGTCGAAGGCCGTGCCCGCCGTCCTCTCGACCTCCGGGCACGTGATGGTTGTTGCTCCCACCAGCTCGGGAAAGACCCTGATAGGTGAGATCGCTGCTCTTCGCTCGATTGTCACCGAGCGCAAGCCCGCTGTCTGGCTCCTTCCGGCCAGGGCCCTTGCAGCCGAGGTGAGCGAAACGGCGAGGCGTTGGAACGAGCACGGCATCCGCTCGGTTGAACTGACTGGCGAGACGAACATGTCGAGCGACACCGTGCGGAACGCCCAGCTCTGGGTCGCGACCACTGAGAAATTCGAGGCCCTCTACCGCAGGTCCTCCCTGCGCGAGTTCATCGCGACTGTGGGCTGCCTAATCATCGACGAGGTTCATCTCGTTGGAGACCCCACCCGAGGTGCCACACTCGAAACGCTAATTGCCCGTCTTCGCGCGGTGGAAGGCCGGACGCGGATTGTCGCGTTGTCGGCCACGGTCTCGAACGCGGATGAGCTCGCAGGCTGGTTCAACGCCCAACTCGTGCGATCGGCATGGCGACCGACGATCCTGACGACACAGCTCATTCCCTATGACGCGCCGCCACCCGGATCGAAGCGCGAGGAGTACGAGGCAGCCAAGGACGCAGCACTCGACCCGCTTCTCCGCGAACTTAGAGCGCCGACAGCCGACGAGTCGAGAGTCGTTGAAGGAAGCGCCATCACAGGCGCCGGAAGCGTATTGGTGTTCTGTGGCAGCAAGAACGGGGTTCGGAGGACAGCCGCGATGGCGGCTCGAGTTGCTTTCCGAAACGTTGAGGACGACGACTTGGTGCAGAGCACGTTCTCGGCCGGAGTCGGAATGCACTTTCGCGACGCCCCTCGCGCACAGCGCGCTCTGGACGCCTTCAAGGAGCGCAGTATCCAGACCCTGGTCGCGACGTCTGGCCTGTCTACGGGCGTCAACACGCCTGCCCGATCGGTCGTAATCAGGGATCTTGAACTGGGGCTCTCCCCACTCGAAGTCAGCCAAGCGCAGCAGATGTTTGGTCGTGCGGGACGTGCGGGCCAGGAGCCCGAGGGATTCGGGTTCATGCTGGTGCCTCGGGAAGACGAGGCTGAGTGGCGCATGAAGCTCGCCGCAGGCTACACAGCACGAAGCCAGGTCCTGGATCACCTCGGAGACGCTCTCCTCGCGGAGATCCTTCTCGGCTCAATCGTTGACCGTGATGGGGCCGCTTCGTGGTTTCAGGAGACCTTTGCCTACGCCCAATCCGGCGAGGAGATCGATGTCGACGACGCCGTTGACTTCCTGGTGCTTCGTGGTTTCGTCACCGAGTCGGAAGACGGCTTGGCGGTCACCGAGATCGGGGCGCTCACGTGTCGGTTGATGATCGACGTCGAGTCCGCTGGCGGCTTGCTGAGAGCACTTGCCGAAGTCCCGGTGCCTTCGACTGCGGACGAGGCGGAGGAACTCGTACTCCAGATCCTGGCCACAGAGGTACTCGCGCTTCGCGAGTGGCCGGTGAACCCAAAGGTGTACGAGGAGGTGGTTTCCGGGATTCTCTTCGGATGGACGCCTCGCGTCACTTCGCGGATGGGCGAGGCGTTCGGCTCGCGGTTCTGCATGGCTGCCGCACACCTGGCGTTGCGCGATCCCAGACGACTTCACAGCAAGCCGCCGGCGGGGATTTCGATCGCCGAGTTCAGGCGAGCGATCGAGGAGATGCCGCGATATCTCGCCTGGGTTGCGGCGTTGGGCTACGTCGATCAGGCAACCTGGGCGCCAGCAGTAGCTGGCGAACTCGCTCGGCGTCTGTCGTGGTGGCACTTGGCGCCCCATCCCGAACGTGGCTCAGGTCGCTTGCTGTGGATGCTCGAACGATTCTTGGAGCCGGAGAACCGAAAGGCTCGGATGGCAGACCTGTGGTCACGGGCGAAGAAGGCTGGATTCTCATCGCCGGACGGCATCAATTCGCCCCCACGCAACGTGGACATCTCGGCCGAGGCGTTCAGTGACCTGCTCATGGGTCGCGCCGACCTCCAGCTTTCGCCGCTGGTGCACTTGGAACTTTCGCTAGAGACGCGATCGAGAGCTTCAAGGGTCACGGCGATGAGCAATGCGGGATCTCGGCGCGCGATCACAAGTTCTCGACCGGCTCAAGGACGCATGGACCTTTCAGTGCCGCCATCCAAGGCAGCGAATGAGATCGCCGCGGACGTTTTCCTGTATACGAGGGACGGGGACTTCGGCTACCAGAATCTGACTGCCGACCTCCCCGCCGACCTTGGCCGGCAGAAGGTTGACGCTCTCGACGATGCACGGAGCCTTCTCGATGCCCTGCCTGATCTGACCGCCGTGGCCACTGGTCCGCGCGGACTTAGGCGCGTCTTGATGAGCGAGCGCAAGAAGCAGCTCAACACGATCCTGCCGCTCTTTTCGCCAGACCCGGCGCTCCGCCCGGTTGCCCTTGCTCTTGCGGAGTACGAGGCAGAGCCGGACCTGGCGGCGATCAACCTGCGGACCAACCTGCGTCGATTGCTCCAGGCCACAGGTGACGGCTCGCCACGCCCGGCGGCCACCGTCCTGCGTTCGGGAAGAGCCTCAGCGTCAGAGTTCGAGCTCACGCTAGCGGCGCTCGCCGGATCGCTGCAGATGGAAACAGGCATCGCGTCAGCTGAAGGAAGGCTCCTCGCACTGATTCGGCTGTCTGGGGACTGGTGCCTCGCGATGCCGTCCGACTCACGCAATGTGAGGATCGACCCCGTTTTTCCGACCTCGTTGCCGCCCGTCGTGAGTTCGCTCCAACCGCGCCCGGCGCAAGATGCGACGCCGGCGCGACCACTTTGCTCGTGGGTGGAGGAGTTCGTGCTGCGCTGACGCAGTGTCATCGACGCCGCAGCGCGGTTTCCACTGATGCCCTGTCCGTCCTGAGTTGCTCGGCGTCCTTGCGCGCCGGCCAGGGCCGCAGGTCCGTGACGAGCGGCGGAGCGCTGCGCAGCAGGACGAGCGCCGTTCCGAACGGCAGGGTCCGGATCGTCTCCGGCGGCATCACCGGAACCCGGCGCATCGACCGCTGGAGCGATCTGGAGCCGTAGTCGCCCACAGAGATCGTGTCGGTGCGTTCGTCGCGTTCGCCGATCAGGGCGGACAAGTCTTGGAGGTCACGCGCCGAGGATGTGCCGCCGAGGATAACCTTGACGATGGAGGCGTCCCAGATCGCGCCGGCCGCGTGGTCGCCCCACTTATCGCGCGCCTGCGACAGCGACTGAAGGACTGGCATCGTCGTGATCCCGGTTCCACCACCCTCGGCCATGAGCACCGGCAACGACGGCAGTGGTGAGAGATTGCCGATCTCGTCCAGCGCCAGCAGGAGGGGCGGGTCGAGTCGTGCGCCGGGAGACGCAGCGGCCAAGTGACGGGCGGTCTCGACGAGGTCTTCGATGAACGCCGCGACCAGCGACCACGACGCCCCGGCTCCGGCGCCGGTGGCCAGCAGATAGAGCGTGCCGTTGTACGTGAGGAAGTCAACGGGGTCGAACTGCTCGCCCGGCTTAGGCGAGACGGCGTCCAGCACGCGTGGATCGGCGAGGCACGAGAGGGCAAGAGACACCCCCATCCAGATCGAGTCTCGCGTTCGTGGATCAGAGTGGATCATCGACTCCAGCGAGTCCGCCCAGCCGGGCGCAGCATTCAGGTTGCTCGACAGGATGGCAACGGCATCGCGCGCGACGGCGAGAGCGTCCATCCAAACAGCTCGCGCGGTGACCGGTTGTCGAGAGCCGCCGCATGCAGCAGAGCTTGAAGTGCGGTGCGGGTCTTGCCTTCCCAGAAGCCGCCGGACTCGACACCCCCGGTCGACAGCCCTGTGGCGGAGGCAAGGCCCGTTGCGCGGATCATCGCGGTCAGCGGGTCCTCGCATCCGCGAACGGGCGACCAGCGAAGGCCGGCGGGGAGCCCGTCGGCGAGACGTTGCGGATCGAAGACAGCGACTGGTCCGCGGGCCTGTCGTGCGGTGAGCGTCGCGGCGATGTTGTCGGGCCGGGTCGCGGTGGTGATCACTGCACCGGGCGCGTCGAGGATCGCGTTGATGACGACGTGCAGGCCCTTGCCTGAGCGGGGTGGGCCGAGCAGCAGGATCGAGTCCTCGACCGAGGCCCACACGCCTTGGCCGTGTGAGCGGCCCAGCAGGTAGCCGACGTCGGCCGGCGATGGGTGATCCATCGACGGGCGGAGCGTCCTGCCGCGTGACAGGAGTGCTCGTTGTGAGGCGACGGCTCGTACGTCGCGGCCTGTTGCCACTCCCGCGAGCCGACGCGGGTCATGCGACCTCTTGTGCGTCATCGATCCGATCCGCCGCCAGATCACGAATCCGAGTGCGACGACCGCGACGACCAACAGACCCAGCACCAACCAGTAAGCCCACGGAGACAGCCCCGCGCTACCCAGTGCAGATGCAGGGTCGCCGGGACGACTGAGCACCCGGAATCCTGACTCCCAGCCGCCGGATGGCTGCCGCGCGCCGATCAGCCATGCTGCGGCCGACCCGGCGAGCCGCAGGATCGCGGCGACCAGGCCGACAACCGCGATGGCGATGAGTCCCAGGTTGACCAGATCGTCGTCCACTCCTTGCCCGCGGGGATTCACGCGCCACCTCCACTGAGCGCGATCGCACCCGAGGTCCGACCCACCAGGACTACGTCCGGGTGAGCAGCCAGCACGGCGGGCGGCAGTCGCAGCTGTGCGCTGCCATCGTCCCCAGCCACTTGCCGCGCGACGACGACGCAGACTTCGACCTCTTCGCCGGCCGTGAACCCGTCGCCAGAGATCCCGAACGCAGAGGCCAGCACTTTGCGGGCGGTCGGAACTTGATCAGCATCGCGCTGCTTCGGGGTGATGATGTCGGTGAACGTGGAGCCGTCTGCTTCGCGCACCTCGACTCGAATCGGCGTGCCAAGGTCGGCTGCAATGTCCGTCAGAGTCCTTCGAAGGTCCTCGCGTCGAAGCGCTCCGTCTGCTGAGTACGGCTCTCGATCGAGCGTGACGGTCAGAAGTCCGTCGTCGTTCACGACGACCTCGACCAGCGGCATCACGACCGGCACCCGCAGGGTCGAGCGATCGTCGCGGCGATACGGCGCCGCCGGGTTGAGCATGCTCATTGTCCGACCGGTTCCACTTGGCGCTGGGCGGCCGTCGGCACAGGCGCGGTGGCACGGGTCGCGGCAAGCGCCTCCCGGTCGAGTCCGGGCGGGTTGCCGTCCCCGACTTGCGGGGTGTCGAGCTGGTCGAGGATGGTCACTGCCGTGCCGCGGACGCGTTCGGCTGTCGACTGGACGATCTCCACTGGTGTCTTGCCCAGAACGCTGCTGGCCCAGGAGGCGACGTACGGGATCGTGTAGTCGTCGGTCGCGAGACCATGCGCCGCGCCCACCATGAGGGCGACGGACTCGGCCTCGACCTCCGCGATGCCGCGGTGCATCGCGGCATCAGCGTTGTCGGGCCCGTGCAGCATGACGTGGCCGAGTTCGTGGGCGAGCGTCTTGACCTGGGCGGCGTCGTCCATGTCCATGCGCACTGACACCTCGCGGGTCATGTAATCCGTCAGCCCGTTGGCTCCGCCGATCGACCGCGCGCTCGAAACGAGTCGCAGCTCGAAGCCGTGTGCGGTGATCTGGTCTGCCAGCCCATCCCACAGGCCCGCGGGCGCCTCGCCTTGGAGCAGGGTGGGGTGCGGCGCTTCCGGGACGGCCTCGCCGTCGGTCTGGGAGATATCCCAGACGTACGCCGGCTTCAGGCCGATCAGCTTCGACCGGACCGCCTCGCCGAAGCCGGGCTTCTCACCACGACCAAGCCGGTGCCACGAGTCCGGGTCAGACGGATTCGACGACGCGAACCGTGCCGTGACCGGCGCCAAGATCGCGTACCCGGACTGGCCCTTCATCACGGCGCGATTGAGGCCCATCCACTGCCGGAAGCCAGCCACGTACGTCGGGGTCGGGTGCGGCACCCGCCCCTGCTGGAACGCGGCGTAGTGCTGGACATAGATCAACATCGTGTTGTTGAACGACCGCGACCGGAACTTCGCAGCGAACTCCAACGCGCGCTTCCAGTCATCGCCGGTGACCAGTGCACCGACCGACTCCGTCAGCTTCTGATGCAGCGCTTCGAGCTTCTCCTCGCGGGCCGCGAGATCACGGGTCTGGACTCTCATCCTGTGCCTCCTGTCTCGGAAGGCAGGTGTGCGGCCGAAGCCGAACGATTCGCGTTCATGTGTCGGAGAGGCCCAGTAGGTTTACGGCCATGGCGCAATTCCCCAGGACTCGTGAGCAGCACATCGCCGTGTTCGGCGAAAGCGGTTCAGGCAAGACCGTGTTGCTTTCGTCGTTCTTTGGACCGGCTCTCGAAGGCACCTATTCGAACGAACTCTGGGACCTGGTCGCCGACGACACAGGGCAGGGCAACCGCCTCTACCAGAACTACCTCGGTATGCGAGACCGAGCGACGGCCCCTGCGCCGACGCGCTTCGCCTCGACGACCTACAACTTCTCGGTGAAGCTCAAGGGCGGGCTCAACGACGCATCGAAGAAGCAGCCGTTTGACGTCATCCGACTCGCATGGCACGACTACCCAGGCGAGTGGTTCGAGGAATCGCCGAGCAGCGAAGAAGAGGATGCACGGCGCGTCGGCACCTTCCAGTCTCTGCTCCGATCCGATGTCGCGTTGCTTCTGGTCGACGGACAGAAGTTGCTCGATTACCCCGGCGAGGAGGAGCGCTATCTCAAGTCTCTGCTGACCAACTTCCGGCAGGGCATCCTGCGTCTGAAGGACGACCTCCTGACGGAAGGGACGCCACTCGTCGAGTTCCCTCGAATCTGGATCCTTGCCTTGTCCAAGGCGGACCTGTTCCCGGACTGGACGGTTGACACGTTTCGCGACGTCGTGATCCGTAGCGCAGCCGACCACGTCGAGGCGCTTCGGGCGACGTTGAAGGAACTCGTCGAGACACCTGAGGCCTTCTCGATGGGCGAGGACTTCATGCTCTTGTCTTCCGCGAAGTTCGAACTGTCGTCGGGCATGGATGCTCCGACGGAGATCGATGTCACGAAGCGGCTGGGCGTGGATCTGATCCTGCCGATCGCCTCGCTCTTGCCCCTGGAGCGTCGAGTTCAGTGGAGTGAACGGATGGACGTCCCCATCCGGGTACTCGACAGCCTGGCGGATGGTGCGGAGATGATCGCTGCTGTGCTCAACGGCGAGCGGTTGGCGATGTTCCAGCGGGTCGTCTCCCGCATGGGGAAGTACGGCAAAAGCGTTGCTGCCGCGTTGCCCGCACTTCGCAAGGCGGTCGAATTGGCCGGGCCTCAGCTCAGAGATCTGAACGAGCAAGCGCGAGCAAAGCACGACTATCTGCGCGCGACGCTCACCCAGTTCAAGCTCGATCTCGAACAGGGGAAGGAGCACAGGTTGCTCCGGACCCCCAAGTGACCAGCGAGGGCCTTCGTGCCAGTCTCATCTGGGCTACACGAGGGCGTGCCTGGGGCTTCCGCTTCCTCCTGGACGGCGGTCAGTCGGACCCGCTGACGACGTATGAACGAGCGTTTGCACAACTGCCCGATGACCCGACGGCGTACGAGCGCACCGACGACGGCGTCGCACTGCGATTTCCCGATCCGCTCTCACGAAGGGACGCGTCCGGGCGCCCGATCCCTCACGACTTTGTGGTCACCGGCGAGCTCGCCGACTCGATTCACTCAGTGGACGACGGCATCGCAACGGTCTGGCCGCTCGTGGCTCAGACCTACGCCAAGATCTGGGATCGTGACGCTCCACCGTCAGCGGACGACGTTGGCACGCTCCTCTGACCTCATACGGACATGCGACCCGTCGTATCGAACAGTTGAAGCTCGGCCGGGTGCAGCTGATGCTGGACAACGAACGACCTGTGCTTGATCCGCCACAACCCCTGGCCAGTGCCCAGCGTCGGCAACAGCGACTGCTCCGTGCCTGTGAGTCCGAGGGCAGCGGCGGTTGTGCCGAGCTGGTCGGACTCCTGCCGATAGACGACGCGGGTTTCGGCGTTCGCGAGCAGGGATGACGCAAGGGCCCGCATTGCCGAGCCCTGATCGCCGACGTTGTCCAGGTCGGACAGTTTGTGGAAGATCAGCATGTTCGCGATCCCGTAGTGCCGCGCAAGGCGCCAGTGCGCGTCCATGCGTCGCAGCAGTGCGGGATGCGACATGAGTCGCCACGCCTCGTCGTAGACGACCCATCGTTGACCGCCGCTCGGATCCAACAGGGCGGACTCCATCCAGGCCGAGGCGCAGGTCATCAGCACCGAGATGAGAGTCGCGTTCTCGGTGACACGCGACAGGTCGAGCGAGACCATCGGCAGCGTCGGGTCGAACCGAACGGTGGACGGCCCGTCGAACAGGCCCGCCAGATCACCCGCCACGAGGCGCCGCAACGCGTGCCCCGCCAGACGGCCGTCCTCGGCGAGCCGGCCATCGGTGTCGTTCGCCGGGTCGGGGGCGAGGAGCCGGTCGACGACCATAGGCAGGACAGGGACTTCGCACGAGCGGACCGCATCAGCGAGCGCGACGTCGACCGCGGTGTGCTCCAAGGGGGTGAGGCGCCGGTCGAGCACCGTCTCCGCGAGGGCGCCGACCAGTTCTCGGCGGCGAGCGGTCACTTGTGCCGCCCACTGGAGGTCGTCGAGCCCGGCGGGTCGGTGGCCTTCATCGAGTGGATTGAGCCTGTTGGCCATTCCGTGTCCGAGCGCGATTGCTTTGCCGCCGACTGCTTCAGCGACCGCGGTGTGCTCGCCCTTCGGGTCGCCGGGGACGTAGACGCGGCGGCCGAACGGAATCGAGCGTGTGTAGAGGCTCTTGGCCAAGGCTGACTTGCCGGAGCCGACAATCCCGGCGAGAACGACGTTCGGCGCGGTGATCAGGCCACGGGCGTACAGCACCCAAGGGTCGTAGACGAAGGAGCTGCCCGAGTAGAGGTCCTGGCCGACGAACACACCTTCACTGCCGAGGCCGCCTTCAGCGAGGAACGGATAGGCGCCCGCGAGTGTGGCGGAGGTGTCCTGATGGCGTGGGAGTCGAAGTCGGCCCGGGGTTCGTAGCGCCGCCGGTCCGGGCTCGCCCGCACTGGGAAGCACAGTGGTCGCGCGACGCTCCGCCGCCAGTTCATCGGCTTTCGCCTTGGCTGCCGCCTTCCGGACGTCGCGGTCTTCAGCGAGTAGTGCGCTCGCCGCGGCACGACGAGTACGACGGTCCCGTCGGCGCTCGCGCCGTGGGGAGACGAGGACCGCGCTGTGCAGCCGACCGTCCTTCCAGCCGCTCACAACTGGAGTCCGTTGGAAGCGGAACGGTGGGCTGCTTCAGCGAACCCTGGGAAGTCGCGGTGGGTGTAGGTAATACGCGACTCCGCGTTGTGGGCGCTGGCGATCGAGTCCGATACCTGATGGAGGATCTCGCCGGCCCGGTGGAGCTCCCACGACACCTGGTACGTCGCCGCGCGTCCGGCCCGAGAGTCGCCCGCGACCCAGACGCCCTTCTTGGCTGCGTCGTCGTGGAACGTTGCTAGCTGATGGAGCGACTGACTGAGGGATGCCACCGCCGACGTGAGCGACCCAAGCACGGAGTAGATCTGGCGCGGGTCATCGATGGAGCGGGTCGCGTGGGCGAGCGCGCGAAGCGCTGTTTGGACTTCGTCAGCATCAGCCGCCGGGTTTTCGAACGTGGGCATCGGAGACTCCTTCTCGATCTGGTCGAGAAGAAGGTGTGCCTGCTTGTCCTGTCAGAACGCGCGAATCTACCGGTGATCGAGCAACTCATGTAAGCGCGCGCCCGCGGAGGGAAGCATCGACGGGCCGTTGGCTGGCGGTTGCGGCGTCGTTGCGTCAGCCGTGAGCCCGTGCCCTCGGCAGACCTTCGCCTCCGAGACGTGCTCTACTCCGGCGTCCTGCGGCGGGCTTCAATTGGTTCGCTTGGTCGGGAGGTGCGGACCGATGTAGCCGACGTACACCTTGCCACTTCGTGTGACGTCGTCGTAGTAGTGAAGTCTCGGGCTGATGAGACCGGACTGTGCGATCTTGAAGTGCGCCATCATGGCGATCCGGCCGGCGGGCTCAACAGCTTCGGGGACCGGGAAGAAGCGAGCTTCGGAGAACTTCGCGTTTTTCTGGACGTCTTCGGATTCGTTGGTTGCGTGCTTGTTTGCTGAGTAGCCGCGACAGCCGTCGGGCAGGTTGAGTAGGTATCCGTGGACGTCGCGATCGCAGCGGCCGACGACGGAGGCTTGGGCGTAGTCCGACAGCGCTTGAAGCACTGCCCAGGTCTTGGTAGCCCATAGCCCGAGGGGGTCGTGTACGTCGAGGCGGACCGAAATCGCCTCGTCGCCAGTGAACTCGATGCCGGGGAGATCAGGGACGTTCGCCAGCAGGTCGACGAACGATCCGGGTGGCTCAGTGTCGAGCTTCTCCTCGCCTGCGGCATAGACCGCAGCGGCCTGCTCGGTTTGGAGGAGCAGAGTGCGCAGCCGTCGGAGTTCTTCCTCGGCGCTCGTCAGGTTCGCGAATGTCGCCGCGTGTTCGAGCTGTTCGTCCTCCAGGCGGCGGCCGACGTTGCGCTTGTCCTGCGCAAGCTGACTGGTTTCGAGGCGGAGGTCCTCGATGCGGCCGGCGACTTCGGCCTGTTTGCGTTCGGCCTGGAGCCCGAGACGGGCGATCTCGCCGAGCTTGGCCCAGTCTTGCGGCGTGGGGTCGGAAATGCCGAGAACGGCGTGCATGACCGCGGCGGCAGCGAGGTAGGCCTCGTCAGTGCGGGACAGGGTCGCCTCGGCCGCCGGTTCTTCCACCCTCTCCGGCTGGGCCGGCGCATCGTCCTCAAAGGCGTCGGTGACGGTGGCGGTAACGTCGCTCGCTGCTGGTTCGGCGGGACTGGATGGTTCGGGATCTACCGCTCTGGCGCGGCCGAGGAGTGCGTCGTCGGCGGTCGCCGCGATTTCGTCGAGCACGGCTTGAAGCCCGGCCGGAAGGTCGGCCTCGAGGGCGTTCTCCTTGGCTCTGCGTCCGAGAATGGCGGCGAGCCACTGGCTTCGGTCGTTGACGATCCTGGTGGTGGACAGAATGCGGTGGCGCCGGGCGTCGAGCTCGCTGTCCGTGTCCACGCCGGGCAGATACGTTCGCAGGGTCCCGGCGGCGACCGCGTGGGTCGGGCCGAGATCGGCCTCGAGGAGCCGGGTGGCGTCGGCGTCGAGAACATACGCGGATGCCAGGCCCGCGGTCTGACGTAGCAGCTTCGCGACGTACCTGGTCCACGCCTTGAGGGGCAGGGAGTCCGAGCTGCCAGCGACGAAGAGTAGCCCGCGCCGCTGAGGGTCCCGAACAGCCGCAGCAAGAGCGCCGACCTCGTCCGCCCGGACGATGATGGGCTGGTCGGACAGTTGAGCGAGCGAATCCCGGACGTCGAGCGTGCCAAGGAGGCCGCGGGCAAGGCGCGGTACACCGGTTGCGATGGATTGGGACTCGTCGGTCGCGGGGCTGTGGATGTCGAGCAGCACCGAGGCTGCGTCGCTGTTGTCGGCTGGAATGTGGACCGTTAGTTCGCTGGTCCAGGATCCTTCCGGCTTTCGCTCGACGACTTGCGCACGCAGCGAGTGCGACCCGTCATCACGGCTGATCGTGATGATCGCTGCGTCGACGTCGGTGGCGATCTGCGCAGCGGCGCCGGCTCCGATGGCGTCCGGGTCGTAGCCCTTGCTCGATAGCCAGGTTCGGAATTCACCCAGGGTGTCGCCGACCACGGTGGTTCGATCTGCGACTTCGAAGTGTGCGCGGTATCCGAGCATGGTCCTAGTCGTCCTCGTTGCTGGCCTGAAGCTGGAGGACAAGGGTGAGCTCGGCGAGCGACAGCTCGTCCATGGCCGCTGCACTCGGCTCGTCGGCAGTAGCGAAAAGGCGCTCGGTGATGGTGAGGAAGGAGGTCAGTGCCGCTTCTACGTCCGCGAGCCAGGGATCGTGGGACACCGCGGTCAGCGCACTGACAGCTGCTGCACCGATCGGGTTCGCAGCGCTTGGCGCGCGGGGAACGGTCAGGAAGATCGCTTGAGTTTCACGAGCCCACGAAGCGCCGACTCCGGCCGATTCGACTAGGGAGACGACCGGTTCGAACGCGGTCGAGAATTCGGCGCCCTCAATGCGGATGGCCAGGGTCCGCGCGCTCTCGTCGTCAATGCGTTCGGCTTCCACGGGCGTGTCCGCGGCTTCGGCGACCACTCGGGCTTGTGTCTCGACGAAGGTCAGGATCGCCTCACCCGGATCGGGTGTGCGGAGTTTGTCCATCAGGTCCTCGACAAGCACGAGCAGGCTCGGGTCTTTCCCTGCCCACCATGCGCGGATCCGGGCTGTCGGATCGGTCGAGTGGCCCCCGCGTGCCGGGGTGTGCTGCACGATCCACTGCGTCACCGCGTCCCGACGCTGCGAGGAGAGAACCGCCTGGTAGTAGTCGGCGAGCCGCCGCGCGACCGCGGAGTCCGTGCTCGGGAGCAGAAAGCTCCGGCCATTCGACCAAGTGTCGTACGCCGCGTAGTCGCCGACGGCCAGGAGATCCACGCCCAGCGTGCCATTGGCGATCTCCTTCGCAGGGGCCACGTTTTGAGGGTCGATCGCACGCAATTCCGCGAGAAAAACACCCCGGACGATCGCCGCGTCCTGACCTGATGGAATGGCTTGCTGCGGCGTCTCGTTGAGGAGCAGGCCCAGCGCGCCTGCTGATGCCGATTGCTTCGCGGGCGTCTTGCCGGGGCGCCAGTCGCCTCGCCACGAGGGTTTTCCGGCGACGTCGAAGGTGACTGTCGCTCGGTATTCCTGCAGGTGGTCGGGGCCTCGTCGTTCGAAGTCAAAGTCGAACGTGACCTTGGCGCGCGAGCAATACTCCTGCAGTTGGGTTGTCGGATCCGCTGGTGGCGTGAAGCTCCTGACCCATCGAGAGACAACGGCTGGCTGGCGCTCGGCCAGCAGGTCACCGTTCGCGCGCCAGGAGGCTGCCGCGATCGCTTGCGCTACGTCCTCGCGCAACTCATTGCCGAGTTCATTTAGACCGCGCGAGCGGAGCACGCCGGCCGCAATCGGCATCGCGTCGAACAGCTCGACTACCGACTGCCCTGTGACGTTCGGCGACGTGGTCCGGCCAACCGGGATCTCGAATGAGGCATTGAGCAGTTGGAGAGCGTGTTGGTGCCGTACGAGATGGGTGAGGATCTCGGATCCCTCGGTTGCGAGAGTTCCGTAGTCGCGTTGGTGGGCTGCGCTGACCAGCGCACGGTTCTCGTACGCCCAGGAGCGGTGGGTGAGTGCCTGTGCTAGGAGGCCAGCGTCGGTGACCTCGAACGCATGCTGAGCCCACGTGACGGCTTGGCTGTGCGCCGGCAGCCGTGCCTGATAGGCACGCGGCCGAGGCGGAGAAATTCTGGCTGCGGGTTTCGGTAGCGCGTGCGGGAGGTGGCGGGTCACGTACTCGCGTAGCGCCGCCTTTCGTGCGGCTTTCGCTGAGCCTGCGGACGCGCTTGCTGAGCGGCCGGAGGCGCGGACCGTGACGGTGAACGTCTTGTCGTGGTCGGGGCCTTCATCGCGCCGGTCGAACTCAGGCTGCACCTTGAGTTGGGTGACGAGCACGTTGAGCCAGTCCGGCTCCGGGGCCGGTGCCTGGTAGTTGACGGCCTCGAGGAGCAGGTCGGCGGGACGTTGCGAGGCCGAGACGAGCGAGAGCGCACCGAGGAGTTGCGTCGCAACGATCTCCCTTGAGGTTGTCGGACGCCCTGAAGCTTGGACGCTCGCCTCGCCCTTTCCGTACAGGCCAGCGCCGGCGTTAGCGGCCCAGGACGCGAGGGCGGACCGGGCGTGCTGGTCGGCGGCAAGTACCTTGCTGACCGCGTCATTTGAGTCGAATTCGCCGAGTTGCGCGCGGGCGCGATCAAGCATGGCGAGCCGCATCCAACCTCGTCCCAGCATCGCGAGGACTTCGAGGACGCCCGGGCTGAGCGGAGTGCTGGGTACGGACTCGTAGAGGTAGCTCGTGTGGAGGTTCGCCCAGCGGAGCCATCTGATGGCCTCGTCGTCGAGGTCGAGCCCGAGATCGCGGAGCGCCGTGACGAAAACCGGGTTGAGCGGGGGCAGCCACGGTGAGTCAGGGGCCTGGGGGTAGGCGGTGGCCCAGCCGGTGGCCACGATTCGGTCGCGTACCGCGGCCGGCCGTTGGGTGTCGGCATGGACTCGCGATGTCGCCGGTGGTTTCGGGCCGCCCGTGGGGACCCGCTCAGGCACAGAGGCGGTCGCCGGTTCTTGAAGCCGATTTCGCAGCCACGCCCGAAGCTCCGGAGCTCGGCCCGTGCGAATCGACCGCTCCGCCACGAGGCATTCGCGCGCCCGTGCGGAGCGGCCGGCGAGCCCCTCGCGCACTCGAATGCGGGCGAGTTGGCGTACCACCTGGTCGGCCGGGATATCGGCGCCTTCCACGCGGACGCTCCGGGACTTTGACTGCTGGCGAAGTCGGAGGGCCATCCTGTGAAGCGGCTCGGGCTGAGGCGGTTCGGGAAGGGCTACGACTCCGACCCAGCGGGCGCCGAAGCTGTAGGCCGTCATGGCAAGCGAGGATAGTGAAGAGGTCCGACAGATACTGGTGAAAAGGTCAGACTTGGCGGCACAGCGGCAGCGCGGCGGCGGAGAACGCCTGGGCCTGCTGACCCCACAACCGTCGGGTCTCGCACGACGCCTGGATCGCCGCCTGCTCGATGTCGGCGACGGCACGCTCCAAGTCGTCCGGGTCTTGGGCACTGACCGCGATCAAGCCAGTAGTCCGGAGGATGCCGTGCCCGGCGGTGAGATCGGCCTCCTGCTGGAGGACGTCGTTGAACTCCGCTGACTGCTGGGCGTCCTCGATCTGGCCGATCCGCTGGCGTTGGGCGGCGTCGGAGATGTACTCGGTCTTCTTTTTGCGGATGTCGCGTGCGGCTTGGTCGGTACGCATCGGCGTGTAGAGCAACGTGAAGGTTCGTCGTACCCCGGACGACAGGAGCACGGGTGCCAGGAATCCGGGGTACACCAGCGAGCGGGGCCATTCGCTGATCCAGAGGACACAGTGGTGAGCGGAGTCGCTGCGCACGTTTGACCAGCTCTCGGTGACCGCGACCGGTCCGGCCGTGGCCAGATCGCGGCCGAGGTCTCCGTGGCGTTCCAGGGCGCCGGCGACGACCGGGTCGTACGCCGAGCGCAGGATCAGCGCCAGGTCGCCCGGTTCCAACCAGCCGGAGGGGGCGAGGTCAGCGGCCCGGAGTGCTGCGGTCATTGTGGACATCTCCTGGCGGAGCACCGCGGCGGCTCCGCGGTTGCCGCCGCCGGCCGCCCTGATCGCGCGGCTTGCGACCTTCATATCGAGCGAGATTGAGACGGTGCTCGCATGCCGCTCACCCGCCGGGCCGCGCGGTCGATGAGTTCGGCGTACGTCGTGGATGTCCACGAGTCGTTCTGGCGGCCGTGCTGGGACCACCACTCGGCGAGCCCCTTGCCGGAATCCGGCAGCGTCCGCTCCATCACCTGGAGGGAGGCGATGCGCCCGGACCGGCAGGTGGTCGCCAGCACGCGACCCCAACTCGTGACACGCCGCTGCTGCTCGACCGGGTCGAGCAGGATGAATGCCGGATGCGTGACGCCGACGATTGCCGTGAGCGTCGCCTGATGCGGGTCATGCACCATGACGGCCCCTGTCTCGGAGTCGACCCACTGACGCAACCGTGCAGCGTCTCCAGGAAGGGAGAGCGTTCCAGCAGGGCGCGGCGTCGCGAGGCGGCGCTGGAACAGCACCTGGCCGCCGAGCGAGCGCCGTAGCCATCGGCTGACTACTGGCAGCCATTCCACGAGCTTGCGCCCGCCGACGCCCACCCATGCGAGCGCTGCGCAGAGGATCAGGACCGGGACGACGTAGACAAAGGAAGCGCCGCCGCCGAAGTACAGCGCGAAGACCAAGGTGACCGCGCCGGCACCAACCACGATCAGTTGAGGTCCTGACAGACCGAGCAGGACGCCGCGCCGCGTCAGCCGGGAGAACTTCACCGGTGCGAGCTCGTAGTCGCGCACGGCCGCTGGCTGGGTCATCGGTCAGCCTTTCCGTTGGTCCGGGAGGTCGGGATCGAGTCGGCCACGTGGGGTGGCATGGGGGCACCGGCTGCTGGAGGCGCCTGGTTTTCCGCGTCGGTCTGTTGTGAGGCCGTCGCGCCGACAGAGCGGCCCATACCGACTCCTGCTGTCGCCGCCTCCTTCGCCACGATCAATCCGGCGGCTACACCGCCAGCAGCCGCGCCGCCGGCTGCAGCGGTTCCGCCCCCTGAAGCTGCTCCGGCCGATCTGCCGCCCGCGGAAGCGGAACCTGATGCGGAAGCTGGCGGGGTCAGCGATCCGCTACCCGGCGCAGTCCCGCCGCTGGTGCTTCCGCCGTCGAGGATCTTGCTTGGCTCGGCGCTGGGGCGCCGGCTCATCGGGATGGGCAACGGCCGGTTGAGAGCGGCCTTCGCCTCTTGCTCGGCGGACATCGCGTGGTACATGTCGAAGCCCATGAAGCTGATCGCCTTGTAGGTCAGGTACGGCGCGAAGCCTGCGATGAGCATCAATACGACGCCAGCGATCGGGTCGCTGACGGACTGGAGATCCCCGTCGATGGGAGCTGAGACCTGCGCTGTGGCGAGCAGGAAGATCACGACCAGGACGACCTTGGACACGATCAGCGCGATCACGAACGACGCCCACTTGCTCACCCACGCGCGGGTGTGGTCCCAGCTGGACCCCGCGAGTGCGATGGGCGCGAAGACGATCGCGAGCAGGAGGAGCGCCTTGCGGATCAGGAGGCTGATCCAGACGATCACGGCGGCACCGATGGCGAGGCTTGCAACAAAGATGGTGACGATCGCGCCAGCGCCGGGCGCCGCGATGTTGAGCGTGAGAAGGCCACCGGCGAGGAGCGCGATCCGATCGCCCATCTGTTCCATGTTGGTTCCGGCGGCATGGACGATGCCGATGCAGAGCTGGTCGGTGACCTCCAGCGCGGTCGCAAGGAGCGTGAGGGCGACGAACGATCCGAGGATTGATTTCGCGAGGCCCAGTGCCGCGCGGGACAGGGCAGCGGGCTCGCGTCTGATCATTCCTCCGATGACCTGGAGCATGAAGAAGCCGAGCATCACGAACACGGCGACGCCGAAGAGGATGTTGTAGACCTTCGTGTACTGGCTGCCCGTGACATCGACCATCGTGGTCGAGTCGAAGATGTTCCACACGGCTTCAAACATCCAGCCCGCAGCGTGCCCCATGCTCTGTGCGAGCCAGTCGAATGGCGCCGACACCAGTGTGCCAGCGGCGTCTCCCGCGACATCGCAGACTCCGGAGATGACGGGCACGTCGCATACGTCGACCATCGGCTTGTCCTCTCGCTTATGGCGGGGTCAGACCGCCTGGCCGACGTTCCAGAAGAAGTTGACGAGGGCGACCGAGGCGCCGGTGATGATCGCTGCGCCGAGGCCGACGAGGACGCCGAACTTGCCTCGCCCAGCGAGGTGCGGGTTCGACGAGTTCGCGCCGAGTGCCCACACGGCTGCGGACACGATCAGTGCGAGTACCGCGAGGATCAGACCGACGGTCATGGACGCGCCGACGATGGAGCGGAGCTGGCCGATGCCGGGCAGCCCGTTCGAGTTCGGGTTGATGTCGATGTCCAGCGGCAGCAGCGCCGGGATCTTGGTGCCGATCGGGATCACGGTTTCTCCTGAGTGAGCTTCGAGTTGTCTTGTCGCTCAGGTGTTCGATCCGCTCCGAGGCCCGATATACCGCTGTCCGCGCCTCAATGTCGGGCCGAGGCCATACCCTTCCTTCCGTGAAGGGCAGCGAGGAGAACGCGTCGAGCGAGGTGATGTTGTTCCTCGACGGCGGCGACTTGTACGCCACTGGCGAAGCAGCAGCACTCGATGTCGTGCTCACCGACTTGCTTGGCCGCCAGGATGACTCTCGGCGACGGCGATCGGTAACGAAGCTCGCAGACGCGGGAGCCGTCGTCGCTGGAATTGGCGCGGCCGCGATGCCTGCCGAGGAGTTGTTTCGACTGACTCCGGACGCCGTGGCGAAGCTTGCCCAGCATGGTGGTCAGTTGACCGACGGTGGCGCGCTGCGCGGATTCGTCCGCAGCGAGGGTGGTCAGTTCGCGGGGAACCTGTCATTTGACGCGGTCTCGTTTGGAGCCGAACAGGCGCTTGCCATGCAGACAGCCGCCGTGGCGCTCGCCCTTCGCTCAGCGATCGCTGACGTTCAGGCCGCCGTTGAGGCCGTTGACCAAAAGGTCTCGGAAATCCAGAAGAAGGTCCGAGCCCGCGAGATCGGCGAGGTTGTCGGGACCTATCGCTTCCTTGAGCAGGTTGTGACGTCGACGCGTGAGCGAGGTCGGCTCTTGGAAGCTGACTGGGATCAGGTGGCCGGTGCTCGCCGCGACCTGGAGATCGCGTTGGAGACGCTCCGGGCCTACGTCGCCGAATCCATCAATGACATCGACGCCGAAGACTCGCTGCCGAAGCGGGAAGCAGCGATCAAACGCATCGCGAGCAACAAGGGCGTGGCAGGCAGCCTTCGCCTAGTCCTGGTGGCAGAGCAGGCGCTGCACCTTCTGGAGTACCTACGTCTGGAGCGGGTCCGGACCACCGACCCGGACCAAGTTCCGTCGGCCTTGGCCGACGCCAGACGCTCTCTCGCCCAGCAACGGGAGCGCGATGCGGCCTTGGTTACTGGCGCGATTGAGCGGATCGAGGCCGCCAAGAAGATCGACCCTCTTGAAGTCCACCGCATCTTCTCGATTCCGCAGATCGAGAAGGCGTCCACAAAGGCATTTGACGTGCTGGAGAACTTCGCGAACTCGTCGCGCGCTGACCTCCCAGAATTCGATCGTCTCGTCCACCGGCCGCCGCTGGCGGAGACACGCGCTGAGGTCAGGCGCCACGCGGTCAGCGCCCGAGACGGTGTCGTGGATGCGTCGAAAGCCCTCGGTCAGGCGGCCTCCCGAGGAGCGAAGGATGCCTCCGCTTCTGTTCGGGAGAGGGTCCGCCGCAAGTCGGACTGATGCCGTATCAGTCCGAAAGACTGATGCCGGCCGCCGTGGCGGCGGGACTCGACTCCTGGTCGAGCGCGAGCACTTGTGCCTGTCGCCGCGGCCGTGTCCCGCGTTTGCGTTGTCCGACTCCTGTGCTGGACATGTCGTAGCCGCCCCACGGTGAGCGCCCAGGGACATGTCGGGTCCCGGCTCCATTCCGCTCGGTGATGACGGGCGCGCCCACGACCCGCATCGATGCGGGTAGTGCTGCTCCATCCACTTCCGGGCGGCCTTGGAGAGTCTGATCTCATCTGTGCTCCGGAGACGAGCGGGGACTACGGGTAGGTCGCGCCATCCGGGGAAGGAGTGGTCGTGCCAGGCCTCGACGGCGGCGTTTTCGTCGCTGGCGATTACGTGCCATCCGTGAGGTTCGCAGATCACCATGTAGGTCAGGTCGCCGACGCAAGCGCAGCCGCCATGTGGCGCCGTGTGTTTCCATGGGTCGCAGCGCAAGTCGGCGGTGAAGAGGTCGAAGCCGTGCTCGCCGATCTCCACACCTCCAGGTACTGCAATCGCGCGGTGCCACATACGGCTGTCGCGTCGCGAACCGTCGAGGAGGTGCAAGAACTGCCAGTGAACGACAGCGTCGTCGAGATCAGACGGAGGGTAGTAGGCCGTTGAAGTGCAGCGGGGCCCCACGCCACTCGGGCGCGGCCTCGACGGCAGCTTCGTAGAGCATCCCCTCGATGTCGAAGGCGAGCTGCTCGTCGGTCACAGCGTCGCCCCTACGTCGAGGAGCCAGTTGGCCCACGCGAGGGCGCCGCCTGTGAGGGTGGCTCCACCGATGGCGACGAAGAGACCAACCTTGGCCTTGCTTGCGGCCTGCCAGCTGCCCTGTGCCGATCCGATCGCCCACGTCGCCGAGCACACCACGATCATCAGCACGGCCGTGATGAGGCCGTAGGTCAGGAGTGCGCCGACGATCGCGCGCAGTTGGCTGGAATTGCCAACCGCGCCGAAGTCGGGGCTTACGAGTGGCATGAGTCCGGAGACGTTCATGCCCGTCAGGTGTTGACGCGACGACGCGAAGACTGGCTCTTACGGCACTGCCGTCCAGTGAAGGTGGTCGTAGTGCCCGCCCGTGACGCTGTTGGGGTCGTGCATGCCCCCGCCGTCGTACGGCCGCCAGCCTTCTGCCCGCCGGGCGACTGACCAGATGCGCCCCTGCCAGATGAGGTACTCGACGCCGAGGGTCTCTGCGTTGTCCTTCAGCCAGTTGGTGACCTGCCAGCCGTAGTCGAGCGCGTGGCCGGTCGCCGCCGCTCCGATGGCGTTTCCGAACGTGCCGTCGCACGCGCGGCCGAGGGAATGCTCCGAGGGTTGGCCCGGCCGTGGCGACCAGCAGGCCCAGGAACTCTCCGGAAAATTCGCCTGCACCTGGGCGAGGATATGCGCGGTTCGCTCCGTGATCTGGCCGTCGGACGTCGGGTCATCGACGAGGTTGCCCGGGCTGCCTCCGTTGTACGGCGTCGCCGGTCCGCCGGCATTCGTACACCCCGCCCCGGATGAATTCACTCCGGCATCGATGTCGGTGGCGCCGTGAGCAGCGAGCCAAGGCTCCGGATCGATGGGAGCTGCGTTGGGGCCGCCGGGCCGGACCTCGAAGTGCAGGTGGGGTCCCGTCGAGTAGCCGGCCACCCCTACGTCGGCGATGTACTGCCCCGCGGTGACCTTGTCGCCGACCGCCACGTGGATCCCGTCGCCGTACATGTGGGCGTAGCCAGTGACGACGGTGCGTCCTGCCACGGTGTGTTGAATCAGGATCAGGTTCCCGTATCCAGCTGCCGGACCCGCCGAGACGACTCGCCCGTCGGCTGCGGCCAGGATGTGCGTTCCCTCGGGCGCGGCCAGGTCGACGCCCGTGTGGAGTTTCGTCTCGCCGGTGACGGGATGGACGCGAATCCCGAAGCCGCTCGTCTTGACCCATGTCCCGGCAGGGAGGGGCATGACGATTCGCGATGTCTCTGGGACCGGGGCGGTTGTGTCGCCGACGGTCGAGAATGCCCCGCTGGTCGTGGGGAGGCACGAGGCTTGCGCGGCGGGGCTGAGCAGAGCGCCCAGAATCAGGAGGCAGCTTGCGGGCGCTAGGAGGACCAAGAGGAGCCCGCCGACTACCGCCTTGCGCATCCTGCGTCACTCCAGCGGGTCGTTGAGCCGCGAGAGGCGCAGGAGGTGGCACTCGGGGTACGACGGTCCGCAAACAATGAACACGGTGAAGGACACATCGTGCTCGGAGGCGACGGGCGCGTCCTCCCATACTCCTGTTCGGTGGCGGGTGCCGTCGATTGTGAACGCCGTTGTGCCGGGAAGGAGCGAGTCGCCGGCTTGGGCTTCCGCTTGCGCCCATTTCGTGGGGGTCGTGACGGACTGGACAGCCAGCCATTGGCGGGTTTCGTACTTTGCGAGCTCCTGCCAGGCGTCCGGTGTCGGGAGGTAGTTGTCGAGGTCGGTGACGAGGCCGGGGGTCGACTCACCGGTCGGATCACCGACCGTGGTGAGCTGCTCGATGTGGTCTGTGCGGGTGATGAGTGTCGCCGTGTCCCACTCGAAGATCGATCCGGCGACCAGCCGAGCGAAGGTCTCGGGGTCGTTGGTGACCGGCAACGGTTCGATCTCGTCCGCTTGTGTTGCCTCACCCCTGGGTGCGTCGACCTTGACGTTGCCGGCCTCCACTCGGGACGCCGTTGGGCTCTGTGCGCGTTGAACCAGCAGACGTATGTCAGAGACGAGATCAGCAGCAGGCCGAGCGTCACGCCGACAACGATGAGCCGACGTCGGCGGAGGTCGTCTGGAGCAGTCCAATAGAGCATCAGCTTCCACCTCAGGTCTTCTGTCAGGGACAGCGGAAAGGTGCTCGCGTCAGTCCGGTCAAGCCGAGATCGGGGTGGACCGCAGCTCACGGACCTCGTCGGCGAACGCGATGGTCTCGGCGAGCACTCGCTCGAACATCTCCCAGTCGGTCGCCTTGATCTGCGAGGCGATCTCGGTCGGGTTGTAGAACCGGGACCAGCCGTCGAGGTCGCCCCAGGTGAGGACGAAAGCCCGGAGGGTTCGGTGCGATGGGCGGGGCTTCGGCTTCCCACCGTTCGTCGTTCCGCCCGCGCCGAGCCCCTTGCGCTTCTGCTTGACCAGCTCGATGGCTTCGTTGGCGAGCGACTCAAGCTCTTCCTCGGTCACTGGACCAGTCGGCGTCGTGTCGTCGGCCGCGATCAACTCCCTGGCCCTCATGACTCTCTCGAACGCTGGCTTTACATCACCACCGCCGGCGATGTCTTCCAGTTCCGCCTCGGCGAGCTTGCGCAAGACCTCGGGGAGGCTGCGGTCTGCGGCAATGCGCTCGATCGTCGAGATCCGTTCAAGGTGGTGGTACGACGCCTTGCCTGTCACCGCGACAGCGGCCTGATGACGACTCTCGCCCTGCGACCGGTCTCGTTCCGGCTCCGAGCCGGAACGGTCGCCTTGCCGCGCGGCAGCGCCGTCCTGGCCGTTGAGTCCAGCCAACTGGCGCCGGTGCGCATCCTCCGCTATCAGGGTGCGCAGTTCCCGAAACAGGGCCGCCTGCTCCCTCTGGTTGAGCGGCCGCCGCTCGGCGTTCTCGTCCTGCTGCGCGAGCAGGCGGCTCAGATCGTCGGAGATCCCGGAGCGCACCCATACCTTCAAGGTGCGCCAGCCCAACCGCTTCACTGCTTCCAGCCGCCGGGCGCCGCAGACCAGAACTCCGTCGGGCGTGATGGTCACGGGTTGCAACAGCCCGAGCTTCTGGATCGACATCATCAGGGGCTCGATGCCGTCTGCGGGGTGTTGTCGGTGCCGGGTGCCCACGACTATTGAGTCGATGCGGCGTTCAAGCTCGATGTGCCCGTCATGCTCAGACATGGTGGCGTCCTCTTGCCTCGAACCGCACCGGTTGGCGGATGCCGGCGATCTCGGCGACAAGGGACCTGTCTGCCAGAAGCGCTTCGGGATCGTCGCCGATCAGGAGGCGTAGGAGCATCCCGCGGCCGGCGGAGGTCTGACGACGATCCGGGTGTTGGTTGCCGAGGATCACTCGTAGGAACACCAGCCAGGCGCGCTGGTCGACGTCGAGCAAAGCCTGCGCGTGACGATCTCGACGCAGCGCTTCGAATGCGGTGTGACGGTTGCCCGCGCGCAGTAGCCGGGTGCAGATGTACTCGATCGCGCTCCGGGCCACTTCCTCGGGCCAGCGGAGGGCGACGAACACGGTTACGGCGTCATCGACCGCGATCCAGGCATTCGTCGGCTCGTTGCCGTCGTCGTCGGCCTCGTCGTCGAAGTCGATCGCGTCCTGAGGTGCGGGGATCGCGAACGCCGGATGGAAGTCGATCAGCTCGGCCTCGCGGTCGCTGAACCGTTCGGCGTCGTGACGCTCGATGTCGACCTCGCGGCGCGCCTGCTGGTTGGAGCAGAGAAGCCCGTCGGCGCGCTGGTCATAGACGAGGGTGAGTTCGACCGCTCGGGTCACGACCGCCCACGGATCGTCGGCGACTCGCACCGCTCGCGTGTGCATCGCGTCGAAGGCCGCGATTGCCGCCTCGACCGGCTCGTAGCCGTACTTGCGGGCGAGTGCACTGTACTTCTCCATCGCATAGCTCATGAGGTCAGACGCCTCGGGGTCGTGGCTCCAGCCGTCTGAGCGGTAGCGAAGCCGGACCAGCATGAGCCGGAGTCCCTCGGTGGTGGTGAAGTCCAGCGGCGCTTCGTTGGCTGCGGTAGTCATAGCCCCAACTCCTCGGTCGTGGACACCGTCGGTGTGGCTGACTCCGGCCGCGCGATGGCGCTCCGGCTGATCTTGTGACCGGCGCGCGCCGCTCGCGCCGGCGCACGTCGGGAACGGCGGACCAGTTCGCTCTGGAGGTCGACTCCGCGGGCCGCCCACTTCGAGCCGACCAGGGTCGGCAGTTCGCTCGGGCGGACCCAAGCGATTCCGCGTTCGGCCTTCGGAGCTGATACTTCCGGCGCGGCCGGGACTGAAGGATCGCGATGGTGCGCGAGTGCAGAGATCGCCGGGTCAGTGTGCGGCTGAGGCGCCGACTGCTCGGGCACAACCCGGTCGTCACGCCGCTCGTAGTGCTCGTTGTTGTTCACAGCGCCACCGCCTCAGCCGCCGTCGAAGGGCGCGTGATGTTCGCTGCTCCCAACCGCGATGCGATCCGGTAGGCCGACCGAATCGTCGTCATCGCCTCCTGGTCAGACAACCCGGCGGAGCGGGCGGCTTCACCGAGCAGGGCAGCGGTGGCGTCGAAGGCATGTCCGTCTTCGACCATGCGGCAGGCAGCCCAAAAGAGTCCGTGGTTGCGGGCGCCCTCGGGCCGGGACGCCACCCAGTCGGCCAGCTTGTCCGGCCGCGACCCCATCGCCGGCATCGAAGCTGGCGGACGGGCCGGGCGAGGTGGTTCAAGGAAGGAGCGAAGGGAAGCTGCATCGACAGGAATGGCCCGGTGCTGGGCAACCGCGATCAGGTCGTACGACCGGCCGTCGACCTGTGAGGGCGGCGCAACGATGTAGCCGCCGTCCCCACGGAAGTCGACATGCTGGCCCGGTGCCTGCCACGAGCGTTGCGCGTCGACCTGGCCACGCAAGTAGTAGGCGTGCACACCACCTGACGGGGTGCGGACCAGCCACGCCCAGCCCTCGGCGATGCCTGCCGCCGTTGCTCGTTCGAAGGCCCCGAAGCCGTTGCCGCCCGGGTGTACGTCGATATCGACGACGTCCACTCCAGAGGCGGCGCCGGTCGGCATCCCGATGTTCGCGTCGGGCCAGCGTTGCCACCAGTGCCTCACCGTCGAGAGGTCCGAGGTGGCGTCGTGGAAGCCATGGCTGGTGAGCGGCTGCTTCCCGCCCGGTGTGCACGGGAAGATCGGGATGTCGCGAACGGCGAGCATCGTCGAAGCGGTGGCGAGGTCCGGAGCTTCGGACAAGGAAACGGGCAGCCGCGGATTCCACCGCGAAGGCCGGGACTGCCTCTGTGCCGAGTTCATGCGCACGACTTTGCGCCCGAGGGGGCACCAAGTTCCGCCCACGGGCGAGTAGTTCAGAGCACCACGGGCGAGTTCGGATCGTCGCGTTTTCGCAGGTCAACCCCGCCCGTGGTGCTGTCAGAAAAAAGTTCGCCGACGTGGGTTTCCGCCCGAAGTGTCGGCGCTCTCCGCCACACTTCTCTCGTGAACCGGCGCGAGTTGAAGCCCCAGGCGGAGGGGTCTGTTTCTCCCGTAGCAGGCCAGCGCCCCAAGCGGCAGCGGCGCCGCTGGTGGCTCATCGCACTCGTGCCGGTTCTGGCCCTGCTGGTCGCCACGTCCGCGGCCATCACGCTGGCGCCGGAGCGGTTCGGCCTCCGCGACAACCCGATCGGTGGACACTCCACGCCGGGCGATTCCGACGGTGACGGCCTGCTGGACACGATTGAAGAGGCGGGATGGGTCACGCAAGACGGCTCCGAGTATCAGACGGACCCGAGCCTTGCTGATTCCGACGGCGATGGGCTCAGCGACGGGGATGAGGCGGGCCAGCTGGTCATCGAGGAGTCGACCGCAGACGCTAACGACGCCTCGGACGAGCCCGCAGCCGACCCAAGCGGTCTGCCGGCCGGGCCCGTCTACTCGGGATTCTCGAACCCCCTCGTCGCCGATTCTGACGACGACGGGCTAGGTGACGCTCAGGAGGCGGACGAAAGTCTCGACCCGTTCGACGGCGACAGCGACAATGACGAGATCGCTGACGGTCCAGAAGTCGCGGTTGTCGGCACTTCGCCCTCCACGGCTGACACGGACGGCGATGGTTTCGAAGACGGGTATGAAGAGGCCCATCGCGAAGACCAGGGCCTCGATCCGCAGCTCGTGGACGTCAAGGTCAGCAAGCTGTCGTACGCAACCGACTTCGCCATCGGATCGGTTGCCGGTGACGCGTGGCAGAAGGACTCGTTCGCCTGGCTCGCGGGAAACCTTGCGTCCAGCGGTTCTAGCTCAATTCCCGTCATCGGATGGGTGGTAGGTCCCCTTGCCGACGCGCGCGACGCGATCGCATCGGCAATCCGCGGCGACTGGGTGAGTTCAGGCTTCAGTGCCGTAGGTGTGATTCCGTATGCAGGCGACGCGGTCGAGATCCCGGCGAAGGCAGTCAAGTTCGTTGCTCGCAACCCTGAACTGGCCGCCACGGTCGCGGCGGCGATTGTGGCGATCAACAAGATCCCCGAGAAGATCAAGATCGACGCGGCGCGGCAGGTCTTCAAGCATTGGGACGAACTGCGAGACGCCGGGGTCAGCGAGAAGACACTCCTTCAGCTTTCGAAGGGCAGGCTCGACCTCGACGCACTCGCCGACGCAACCAAGCGCCCGACCCACGTGTCGGGACCATCCGCCCCGTTCTTTGCGGACGGGTACAAGGGCGAGGAGTGGCTTGAGAACCTCTACGGTGCGAAGGTCAAGGGTGTCGAGGTTCAGGTCCCCATGTCGACAACGGCGTGCACCGACGCCTGCAACCCCGCACACCGGATCTTCGATGTGCTCGTAGACGGCGTGGCCCACGAATCCAAGGTGGGTTACAAGGTTTGGAGCGAGGAACTCGCAAGGCAGATCCGGTCGGACGCCTATCTCATCAAGGCCGGTCAGATCGAGGGCGCTCACTGGCATTTCATGGCTAGCGCATACAGCAACAAGGTCGGCGCTGATCCGAAGGTTCTCGATCTTCTTGACGAACTCGGTATCCCGTACACAATTCACCTTCCGGCCTGACGAACCGTGATGAGCACCTACACAGACTTCCTAGCGATGACGAAGGCGGAGGCCTCGATCTATCTCGACCGCTTCTTGGGCGAGATGGGGCCATGCTTGGACCGACTCGCTGCCACGGTCGGCCGCGAGCTGAACCCGCGCAAAGGTTCACTGTCGCTGCTTTGGAGCCGGGTGGTGCCGGCACTTGCGTGGCGCGCTGGCTACACGCCTCCCTCAATCGGGCACCCCGGACCTCCTATCGACGCGGAGGCCATTGAGCCTCCCGAGATCCTTCCTTCTTGGTTCCATCACCCGAGCGGCGCGGGCTACGCGAGATTCTCGATGGAAACTCTGTGGTTGATCGACGGCGCCGCTAGGTACCTAGGCGAGATGGTCGTCAGCAACCTGGGCGGCCGTTGGGTGTCAGGGGAGGGCGATGTCGACGGCTACCTGTTCCAGAACCAGCCGGTCGTCGCTGGGGTGACGCCCGAGCCCGTCAGCCCGATGCAGACGTGTGCCGTGCTCGTATCGAGGGCGCTCAAGCAGGGCACGGAGCCGGGGCCTCAAACCCTCGTCGATGTCTACGAAGCCTGGAGGGCCACCCGAATGGCCTGATCAAGCCTTTCGGATACGTTTCGAAGTGTCCCAGGCGTTGTTCTTGGCCACGGTCCTGGTGCGCTCGGGGACATCGAGTGGCGGCAGGTGGTCGTCGGTGCGGTTGAACACCTGATCGTCCAGGATCTGCTTGGCGAGGGCGCCGTGCCCCTCGGCCTCCGCGACTTTGGCCAGGTCGAGCCGGCAGACCTCGTCGTAGGGCGCCGCATGACAGCCCTTCTCGGCTGCCACGTGGGCGCGATCGAGATCGCCGCGTGAGAAGGCGTCGGTGGCGACGATGTGGGCAACGTCGACCACGGCGAACGCTGCTGTTTCGTGGACCCGCTCACCATCGAGCAGCCAACTCCAGCCCGGGGTGCGGAGGTCGCTGAACGGTTCGCCGCGCACGAGTTCCAGCGCTGCGACGAGGTCGCCCATCCCGTCGGCGCCGCGGGCCTGAGCACGGGCGCGCAGGCGACGGAACAGGTCGAGGTCGACAAGGACGTCGGTCAGTTGGTAGCCGTTGGTGCCGCGGTCGCGGTGAGCAGGAGATGTTGTCGCTGCCGGCAGGTGAAGTTCGCCGGTGCGTGGGTTTGTGCCGAACCACGTGCGGATGTACCCGAGGTCCGTTCGCGCGCGGGACTGGGTGATGCCAAATGCCTCGCGAACCTGCCGTGACGAGACTCCGGTCGGGTGGAGCGCCAGGAAGGTGACGAGCTCGTTGAAGTAGGCCCGCCGTTCGGCGACTGCCGACGGCGGATCGCCTTGGGCGATCAGCGTCACGGGTCCGAGGAGTTGCAGCTTGGGCAGCTCGCTCTCCGGGTTGCGCCACTCCGCCAGGTCATCGTCGAGCTGTGGGTCTGACTCCTCGACGATCCGTCGGGTCCGCGATGGGACGACCGGGGCAAGGGTCTCGACATCGTCGGCCGTCGTCGGGGCCACGGACTCGTATCGCTGGGTCGCTTCGGGCAGCAGCGACGCACTGCCCGCTTCTCCCTGCGGACGCGTTTCGGTCAGGTCGGGGAGCAGGGCTCCGGCGTGATCCGCGAGTGCTCGCCAGCCGGTCGCGCCCTCCATGCGCGGCATCGGCACCACTACCGCCTCTCTGGTCAGGTCGACGATGGCAGCGGTGGCGGCTGCTTCGTCGGACGTGAGACCGGCGGCGACGAGGTCGAGATCGAGGTGCGGCACCCGGAGCCGGCCGTCGTGGGTCAACTCGAAGACCTTGTCATCAGTCTCGGCATCTCTGATCTCGATGACAGTGAAGCCTGACCGAGACGTCTGGAGCCGTACGAGTTTGGCGAGTGCTTGAACTTCGCTGCTTGGGGCGCCGGCGACGAGCAGGGCGTGGAACGGCTCAGGCTCGCCGTGACCCAGGGCCTGAGCCTGGGTGAGATCGTGCTGGAGCTGCGCGAGGAAGGCCGTCTCGTCCTCCGCGTGGCATCGCAGGCGGCCGGAGTCCAGAGATGACAGCTCGGAAGCGACACCGATGGTGTCGACCGTGGAGATCACGGTCCAAGGGCTCAACGCCAACTCGGCGGCGAGGTGGCGCGCGAGGGCCGTCGCCTGCTGTTCGTCTCCGGTGAGCACGCCGGATCCGATCCGTTCGAAGTCGAGCAACCACAAGTGGCCGTCGGCATCCTGTCCGACGCTGGCCAGGAGCGGGTACGGCGGGAGGACGTCTTCGTCGCCCACGGGCGAGTTCAGGCTCGCCGTCCATGTGGCCGATGATCCGGTCCACGGAGTTGGGAGGTTAGCCGTCTCGGCGAGGTGCAGCGTGACGGTGTCCCGGCCGACCTCGACCGCGTTGAGTTTGGGTATGTCGGCCATGACGGAGGCGAGATGACGGAGCAGCCGGTCGAGTTGGTCGATCACGTCAGCGGCGGGCGCACCTGCGACCGTGGCCGTCTTCTCGATCGCGCGGACCGCGACTGGGGGCGGCGCGATTCCGAAGCCAGGACGTCGGTGCCGCTGTTGGGTACGCCGGTGCGCGCGCACGGCGAGCAGTACCGACCCGGCGAGGAGTACCCCTGCTCCCGTGAGTCCGGGCAGCAGCCACGTCACCGACGCATGCTCTCCGTCGTCCACTTGATCGCCCGGCGTCGCCAGGCTCGCGTCGTCCGGCTCATCGGCTGCGGCGTGTTGCGGGGCCTCCGTTGGAAGTGTGCTCTCGACCGGATGTGGGCCGAGGTGCCGGCCGCCAGGGGTCTCCTCCTGCGCCTGGTCGGCAGGGGGAGACTCGACCACTGGCTGGTCGTCGGCGTCCGGGATCGTCAGTTCCCAGCCGGGACGGATGAGGTCGGGGTCGGTGAGGTGCTGACCGTCCGCCTGGACGGTGTCCCGCGACGCGATGAAGATCTCCGGGTACCGCTGGCCGTCGCCGAGTTCCTCCTCGGCGAGATCCCACAGCGTGTCCCCGGGCTCCACGACATGCGTCTCCTCCGGCTGAGGCGCATCCGTCGGATCGACAGTTGGCGCCGCGTCACTCGGGAGCCGGAGAGTCAACCCGGGGTCGATGAAACTGGGTTCCCCGTGAAGCACCGCTTCGTTCAGCGCAACGATCTCGCGGTAGCGCATGCCGTCGCCAAGGTGTTCCTGCGCGATCTTCCACAGGCTGTCGCCGCGCCGTACGACGTAATCGACCGTCGGCGTCTCCTTAGGTGTTGCGGTTTCCGCGGTCGGCGGTGTCGAAGGAACGGGAGAAGTTTCCGGCTGGCTGACGATCGGAGGTGCCTCGACCGCTGGCGCTGCCTGAGCTACCTGCGGGGCGAACACGGGCGCGCTCACGGGAGCGACGGCGAAGAGGAGGGCTGCGGTCGCGACGAGCCGTCCCGCCAGACCTTGCGGAAGTGCGAGACCGGGCAATCGGGGTGCGGTGACACCCCGGATTGCGGCCAGGATCTCGGTGAGGAGCGACAGGGCGAGGATCGCCCAGGCGACCCAAGCAACGACACCGATCACCAGCATCGCGAGAGTGCCGTCGTCCGGGCTGGTGAGCAGAGTGCCCAGCTCGCCGAGATCCTCGGCCCATGGCGTGACGCCGATCGCGAGGAGCAGCAGCGGTGTTCCGACCACCATCGCGAGGATGAGCAGGGTGGCTCCGAGGCCGGCGGCGCGGTTACGTGCGGTCACTGTTCGGTACCTCCCAAGCTGCGGACGATGCGAGCGGAGGCATCGGAGGTCACCGTGAGGTCACCGATGCCGATGAAGCTCAGGAACTTGGGTGTGTAGGTGTCGGTCACCTCGACGTGGACTGTGTCGCCGCCGGTCACGGTCACGGTTCCGGTGACGCCAGCCGCTGCGAGGTACTGCTGGGCGGCCGTTCGAGCCGCGGCGGTGTCGACACTCACGTAACGGCCCTCGATGGCCGGACCGGCTTCGACTTGCTCACCGCCGGCGCGGGCAGCCTCGGCTGCGACGTTGTGCGCGCGCTGTTTTGCATGAATCTGCCCGCCGAGGTCGACGGCGAGGCCGACGAGGACCATCATCACGAAGCTGGCGGTCACCATCCAGAGTGAGATGGAGCCGCGTTCGTCGCGAGTTCGTCGCCTCATCCGCGTTCCCTCCATGTGTCAATCGGGCTGGTGCTGGTCGCCCGGATCAGGCGACTGCCTGGGACCCCGGGAACGGACAGGTCTGACAGGTCGAGGCGGCACTGGACGGTCACGGAGACGGTGGCGGCCTGGCCGACGGTCCGACTGAACTGGCTGGCGTCGACGGTGACGTCGATGTCGAGACAGTGGATGCCTTGGTTGGAGAGGCTGGTGGTCGCTGCGGAGATCGCCTGGGTTCGGGCCGATGCGCTCGTGCGCTCAAGCGAGGCCGAGCGGGCAGCGTCAGCCGCGGCAGTCTCGACCGATTGGTGCGTCGTCGCAGTGCGTCCGCCGAAGATGATCAGGCCGACGAAGAGCAGGAACGCGGGCACGCCGATGACGGCCTCAACGGCAGCCGACCCGCGCTCGTCGCGCGCCCGCGGGCGAGTCATGGTGTCAGCCTCTCGACCGGAGCGGAGGCCTCTTGTCGGACCACTGGTGACCACCCGGGAATGACGCTCAGCGAGTACCCTCGGACTACCACGGTGACCGTTGTGGCCGTGAGGCTGGCCGTGGTCGCGGCTCCGGGGAGCACGTCGTCACCGCCCGCTTCCTCGATGAATGCGTTGGCTGCCTGTACGCCGTCGGCCTCCCGACCGTGCTCGCCCGCGGCAGCGCGGGCGCCCTCTTGCGCAGCCGCGATTGCCGCTGAACGGGCGTGGTAGAACAGCGCCGCCTGCATCCCGAGGAACATCACGGCGAAGAGCGCCGGCAGCAGGATCATCAGCTCGATCGTCGCCGAGCCGCGTTCGTCCTGTCGGCGACGGCTACTTGATGTTCCCGGCCTGGCTCGTGACATATGCCTTCACCGCGGCTACGACGATTGCGACGATCGCGATCACGGCGACCGCCCAGAGCGCGTGCTCGGTGGTGACCGAGCCGCGCTCGTCGCGGCGCTGGATGCGTGACTCCAGTCCGAACGTGAGCGCGAACAGCGCTCCGATGAGTCGTTCCATAGGTGGGCTCCTTCCTTGGTTGATCTGTTGGTGGTCAGGTGTTGCTGAACATCATCCGCAGCAGCGAGGGGGCGACGAGGAGCGCCATGAAGATGACGCCGAGCAACGAGCCGGGGATGGTCATGCGCTCGCCGATGGCGTTGGCCTCTGCGATCTCGTCGTTGAGCATCGCCGTGCGCATCGCGGCAGACCGGGCTCGGAGTGTGGTGTAGATCGAGGCGCCCTCTTCACCGGAGAGCCGCATGATGTCGGCGAAGTCGTCGAGCTCTGGCAGGCCGAGTTCGTCAGCCAAGGTGTGCAGCGCGTCCCAAGGCGGGAGGCCGGACCAGCGTGAGCGTGTCAGTTCTTCTGCGAGACGGCTGAAGACCCAGGAGTCGCCCACCTCGGCCGCCGACTCCATCGCCTGCCGGACGCCGGAGCCGTTGTTGCGCTCCAGTGCGACGAGGTCGATGTACGCGCCGAGTGCTCGGGCGAACTCGAGCCGGGCCTTCCGGGCGTCGTCGATCGCGTTGTAGTTCGGCATGAAGAACATCAGGGTCGCCAGCCCGAGCGAGGCCAGCGCGGGGATGGCGATCGGCATTCCCAACCCGATGAGGTCGAAGAACCATGCGAGTAGCGGCGGGATGATCAGGCCGAGTCCAGCGAACGCCAGCTTGTCGCCGTAGAACCGAGCAAGCGGAATACGCAGGATCGCGAGCTCCCGCGTCGGCGTACGCACCCACATCGCCGTGGGGAGGGTCTTCATCGCCCATACGCCGACGCGCTCCTTGCCCGAGGCTGCGGCAGCCGGGCCGAGTGCGGACGCTCGCCGCGGGCGGGTGCCAGGCGGTTCAGGGCCTCGGCGAGATCCGGCTCAGCCGGCATGAGGCGCGCGACCAGGAGGACGACGCCGAGCGAAACGAGTGCGCCGGCGGCGAGAGCAAGCTGGAGTCCCGTTGTCATGCTGTGCCGCCGTGTGTGCCGAGGAATCTGGGCAGGTTCCGACCCAGTGCCATCCGCTTCATCCAGACCAGGGTCGCGACGTACGCCGCGAGGAGGCTGATGAGGATGACCTGGCCGAACGGGCTCTTGTACGGGGCGACGTATGACCCGGAGACAGCCAGGATCACGAGCACGCCTGCGCTGATCAAGGTCACCCAGCGTGCGGTTGCTCGCGGCTTGGCGCGGTCGGCCTCCACCTGTCGCCGGGCGCGAACGTCGGCGGCGACGGACTCGGCGAGTCCTTCGAGGACGCTCGACAGGCCAGCACCGCGACGTCGCGCACCAAGGATGAGGTTGGCCGCGATGAGGTCGCCGGTGGAGTCGTTGAGTTCGTCGGCGAAGGCACGGAGCGCATCCTCGGTGACCCAACGAGCACGGAGTCGCGCCACCAGCCGGGTGACCTCAGGAGCAATGGGTGCGGGAGTCGAGCGCAGCGTTGCCACCAGTGCTTGCTCCAGGCCGACTCCGACGGTGAGTACGCCGGAGAGGGATCGCGTCCATTCCTCCATCGCTTCGAGTCGCTGGATCCGGGACGCCGCCGACCCCGCCGACAGGAGAATCGGCAGCCCGACAGCCGCGGCCGGAACCGCGATGACGGCGAGCATCCAGCCGGTGACCAGCCATGCGACCACCCCGGCGCCGAGCCCGCCGAGCAGCAGAACGCGGGTGGTGCGGTCGAGGTTGGGGAATCGCCGCACTCGTCGTGAGGAGGTGCGCTTCTCCGGCACCGAGATCGGGCGGAGTCCGAGGACGACTCCGATGATGCCCGCGACGATCAAGGCCCCCGCGAGAGCAGGGATGAGCGCGATCATGACCGCACCTGCTGCTGCATCAGGTAGCTCGGGAGATCGAAGCCATAGGCCGCGAGCGCGCGGTACTCGTCGGGCAGGACGGCCGGCACCGCAGTGCCGTCCTTGTCCGGGGCGAAGATGTGAGTGGTCGCGTAGCCGGTCTCGAGCTCGCCCGGTTCAAGGGCAATGATCTCGGCGACCCGGCGACGGCGCTGGGAGACGCCGTTCACCGTTGTGGTCCGCAGGTCGAGCTGGACGATCAGGTCGATCGTGGCCGCCAACTTCGAGGTCGCCAGATCATGGGTGACATGTGGCCCGGCCTCCATGGCGCATGTGACCAGCTTGCGAACGGCACCCACCGCATCCGAGGCGTGCGTCGTGGAGATGGAGCCGGTGCCGGACTCCATCGCCTTGATCATCGCCCAGATCTCCTTGCCGCGGACCTCGCCGACGATCTGCCGGGAGAGGTTGAAGCGGAAGGAGTCGACGAGGGCGTCATCGAGGGTGAACTCGCCGGCCATCCGGCCGTCCGGTCCGCGCTCACCCGAACCCGGACGTGCTTCCCACGGGTGGACGATCCTGTGCCGCTTGAGTTCGTGCAGGTGTAGTTCGTACTCGGTCTCGAAGGTGCCGATTGCCTCCATCGGGTCGATCTCCGCGCACAAAGCGCGCACCACGGTGGTCTTGCCTGCGCCCTGGCTGCCCGCGACGACGATGCTCTTGCGAGCCTGCACCGCGGCACGAAGGAACGAAGCCGCTACGGGGGTCATCATCTGCCGCTCGACGAGGTCGTCGAGCGTGACCTGCATCAGGCGGTGGCGGCGGATGACCACCGACGGCCGGGGCGTCACCCACGCCGCAGCGGCGAGGCGTGAGCCGCCGTCCAGACGCAGGTGCAGCCTGGGCTGGGCCTCTGAGAAGCCCCGAGCGTTGACCTCTGATCGGGAGGCAAGGAAGACGAGGAAGTCGATCAGCTCCTCGTCGGAGTCGGCCACCGGTGGTCCGTCCACCAGCGATCCGTCGATGAGTTCGAGCATCACGTTGTCGTGGCCGGCGATGATGATGTTCTCCACGTCGTCGTTGTCGACGAGCGGCTGCAGACGTCCGAGTCTGAACAGCGAGTCGAAGACCGCCTTGGCGAGTGCCTTCTGTTGAACGAGTGGCCACGCTCGGTCGCCAGCGTTGACCCGGTCGGAGACGGTCGTCTCGATGAGGTCGAGCACGATCGAGCGCCCGAGTTCCTCTTGTGCGGTTTTGTCGAGGCGCGCGCGGTCCGCTGCGACCGCTTGGCTGAGTTGTTCGGAGGCTTGGGCGCGGAGGGATGCCACGAGGGCCCAGTCGATCCCGACCACGGGCGAGTCGTCGGGCGCCTTCACGGGCGTGAGCGGGCGTGGGGACGCACTCGCCCGTGGTCCTGGCAGGGGCTGGTTGAACAGTGGAAGCGCGGCCACCTCCGGCGTCACGTCGATGCTCTCGCTGGTCACGGGCGAGCTCCTTCGAGAAGCTCGCTGCGATGACGCGAGACAGTCGAGTGGATGGAGGCGATCGCTGCCTGGAGCCCGCGGGCGAGTGGGCCGATCTCGAAGCGCTTCGACGGCTGAGCTCCGCGCGAGAAGACGGCCGCGGACTCGGGATCGTCGGGAAGCGACGCGACCACGGGCGAGTTCAGAACTCGACCTGCCTCGCGGGCGCCGTACGGCTGGCCGTCGCCGACCACGAGGACGCCGGTCTGTCGCCACTCGAATGTGCCGCGTTGGACTGAATCGACCCATGAGCGGACGGCTGACAACGCCGGCAGGTTCGTCCTCGTTACGAGCAGAGTTAGGTCGGCTTGCGCGAGCAGTGGTTCTGGCGAGCCGACGAGCCCCAGTCGACCTGCGTCGACGATGACGTCCTGACCGGTCGACTCCAGCTCCGCGAGCTCGTTGGAGAGGGGTTGCCAGAGATCCCGCAGGGCCGGCGCCTGGGTGTGAGACCGGGTGCCCGCTACGAAGGAGACGTGGGTGCCGTCGATCCGCTGCGACACCTCGGCGAGTCCGTCGCGGATGCTGCTCGACGTGAGCGCCAGTTCGATGAGCCCGGCCTCGTACTCCCGAGTGCCGCGGAAGTAGCCAGCGAGGAGAGCAGAGCCGCCGGTGGGATCAGCCTCGACGAAGAGGACGGGGCGCGGCCACATCAACGACAGGCCGAGAGCCGTCGTCGTGACCCCGGGAGAACCGGATGCCGAGGCAAGGGCGATGACAGCCATCAGCGTTCCCGGGGGTCCAGGACGAGGGCGACGTTGCCGGTCGCCGCGCGGGCAGCCAAGACAGCCGCGTCGGCGTGCGGCACCAGCAGGTCGACGATCAGCTGCCCGGTCTCGTTCGACGTGCGTACTCCGGCGACCGTCGCCTCGCTGAACTGCGGCACGCCCTCAGGCATCTCCGCACCCTGCGGGGGTGTCACGACCACCCGGACGCGATCGCCCGTGGCGAGATCCAGGCCGGGTGCTTGGGCAGGAGTGAGCGCGACTCCGACGATCGAGTTGTCGGCGTCCGGCATGACACCGTCGGCGAACGATTCTGGAGTGAGCATCGCGCCCGAGGCGACGTCGTACGCCGCTCGCTGCCCGACCACCTGATCGAATTGACTGGCGGGGACGGGGTGGAGCGCCGGGTCGGCGCTGACTCGCACCCGGGCGAGGTCGTCAGCCTTGATCACAGTGCCGCGCTCGATCGTGTCGCGCGCGACAAGGACTTCCTGGGTCGTCGTGGTGGCTGTCCATGCCCAGGCAGCGAGGAGGGCACCGAGGCAGATCGCGATCAGTGCGGCGACGATCAGAGCTGGTCGCCGTCGGAGCTTCGGCGGCGGCACAAGAGGACTGGCGGCGGGACTCGTCTCTTGGTCGAGCGTCCTGTCGTCTCGGGTGGCCGTCTTGCTCATGGTCCGTTGCTCCCTCCGCGCGGCTACTGCACGAGCACCTGCGCTTCGCCAATGGCGATCTGGGCTTCGCGGACGAGTCCGTTCAGCCGGATGGTTCCCGTCTGGCCTGCGCCCGCCCACTCGATCACCCAGTCCGAGGTGGCCGTGACCGTGAACTTCTGGCCCGGCTCCGACGAGCTGGATGAGGTGTAGACGTAGCCGCAGTCGGGTGACTTTTTGTTGCCGTACGCCGGCTTGTACGGCGTCCCGGCGGTCCTGCAGACGACCTGGTGGCCGTCGCCCATGTCCCAGGTGATCTGGTGAACCCGAGCGGTCGCTGTGACGGTGATGCCTCCCGCAGTCGCTGACGCCGTAGCGGGGCCCCAGGTGTGGGCATCGGGGTTGGCGACCCACATCCAGATCGGCATGCCGACGAGGCCGATGCGACCGTCCTCCGCCTTGGGGGCGATGCCGATGTTGATGGCCGAGAGCTTCATGTCGGAGATCGCGATCTGCGCGACCTCGCGGGGCGTTGGACCGCTTCCCGAGTTGGGCGGAGGGTCCGCCGACCACACGAGGATCATCAGGTCCGTCTGTGGCTGGTAGCACTGGTACACGCCGCCGTCCCCGGGTTCGTGGCCCTGCCAGCTCGGGTCACCTGCGGCAGGTTGTGGATCGAGCAACTGGATGTAGCAGTGATAGCCGTTCGACCAGTAGCCGTACTCCGAGCTGCATGGGACCGGGCCGGGCGGCGGCTTACTGACGCCCTGTTCGGTCCCATCCCAGTAGCAGGCCGCGCCCGACCCTGTGTCCTTCGGTCCGTCGTCTCCTGGATCGCCCGGAGTCCCTGGCGTCCCCGGGACCTCGATCCAGATCAAGCAGATCCCGGTGTCCGGGTCGGTTTGACCGCAGACGGTGTCGGCGTATGCCGGGGATGACACCAGGGCGGCCAGCCCGCTTGCGAGGGCTGCAACCATGACCGCGATGGTCAGGAGCCGGCGCACGGCTCTTTCTCCAGGTCCGAGCCGCCTGACACCCGCCAACCATCGGTCGGTGCCGTCTCCCACGTCGGGTTGGTGACGGTGAAGCGCGTCCAGCCCATGTCCTTGCGGTCTGGCGTCACCACCGACTTGCCGCTGCGATCGATGACATCGACGCCACTGACGTCCCAGCAGACGTCGATCACCGCAGTGGCCGGGTCATCCAGGCTGACGGACTGGACATTCAGCTTCACAACCTTGGTGATACCGGTCTGGTGCAGACCGTTGGCGCGCTGACTCTTGAGCAGGTTCTTCTGCGCGAGAAGCTGCGTGCTCGACGCAACAGCGTCGAGGTCGGACGCCGGGCGCTTTGGATCCTGTCGAACCTCGCCAACGGTCTGGAAGTACTGCCGAACCATGGCGGACGCCGCCTCGGAGGCGATCTCGCTCTCAGAAGGCGGCGTCGATGAACTTGTGGACGGGGTCGGCGTGCTGGAAGTGGACGTTCCAGGCGCCGCCGGATCATTGCCGTCGGCACAGGCCGTCACCGCAACCAGCAGCATCGCTGCGGTCGCCAGAAGGGATGCTCCCCGATTTCGCGTCATGTCCGAGACCGTTCCCTTCCGTGGGTTCGGGTTACGGAAGTGCGAACGACGCCCTGCTGACGGACTGGCAAGGCACCGTCATGTCCTATTGAGACACCGGTGACCCACCAAGCGCAACTGTCTCTCATTCCTCACCTCTTCCATAGGTTGCGGCCGAGAGCCGCATCTACTCCGGCAGGTGCGCACCCTTTCCCGCGCTCGGCGCTCCCTGCCTCTTCCAGCGTCCACACCTCTGGCACCGCGAGGAGGGCTCAGTGGCCGGGCCTGTGGATGGACAGCCGTGTCCCGGCGGCTGTGGAACCGCGCGCGCACCTTCATGCCGAGGAGGTGCGTGGCGATGACCGTCTCCATGCGGAAGATGTCGGCGGGCGAGGGCTACAAGTACCTGCTTCGCAGCGTGGTTGCGGGCGACGGCAACCGCAGCCTCTCGACATCGCTGACGCGTTACTACGCAGAGGCCGGAACGCCGCCCGGCGTCTGGATGGGCACGGGGGTCGCCGAGTTCGGAGCCGGGCAGGTCACCGTGGGCGCCACCGTTTCCGAGCCCCAGCTCCTCTTGTTGATCGGGCACGGGCGTGACCCGGTCACCGGCGAGCAACTCGGCACGGCGTTCCAGCAGTTTGCGACTCACAAGCAGAGGGTGGACGAGCGCACCGCGAGCCTGAACCCACATCTCTCAGACGAGGAACGTGCACAGGTCGTCGACGAGATCGAGGCCGAGGAACTGGCGAAGTCGCAGACCGCAACCGCCGGCTTCGACTACACCTTCAGCGTGCCGAAGTCAGTCTCCGTGCTGTGGGGCGTGGCTGACGCCGGCAGTCAGGCGTTGATCGTCGACGCACACCACCAGGCGGTCGCCCACGTCCTTGCGCTGCTGGAGCGCGAGGTTGCGGTGACGCGCGCGGGGGCCAACGCGCGAAAAGGAGCTTCGGCCCATCACGACGTCGTCGGGGTCGCGGCGACCGCGTACGACCACTGGGACTCTCGTGCAGGCGATCCTCAGATGCACACCCACGTCGTTGTCTCGAACAAGGTTCGCACGGTGTTCGACGGCAGATGGCGCTCGCTCGACAGTCGGCCGATGTTCGCTTCGGTCGTCGCTCTATCTGAGCACTACAACGCGGTCCTCGCCGACATCCTGCAGCGGTCATTCGGCTTGGAATGGGAAAGGCGTGCACGCGGAGCGAACAAGCGCGAGGCATTCGAGGTCAAGGGTGTACCCGAGGAGTTGGTGGCCGAGTTCTCCAGTCGATCCAGGACGATCGACGCCGAGACTGATCGGATGGTCGAGGAGTACCTCCGCGAGCGCGGGCGAGCTCCCGACGCTGCAACCGTCATCAAGATGCGCGCGACGGCCACCCTCACGACCCGGCCCGAGAAGCACGTCCATTCCCTCGCCGAACTCACGGCGGACTGGAGGGCACGGGCGAGCCGCGTACTCGACGATGACTCGACCCGATGGGCTCGCTCACTCATCGCCCGTGGAGCGAGGAGCGACCACAACCCACACGCCCGTGGTCTGCTGCGAGCAGACGACGTCTCGACCGCGGCGGTCACCGAGGTCGCCCGAGCAACGGTCGGAGCGGTCAGCCAGAAGCGCTCAACGTGGAAGCACTGGAACCTCTGGGCCGAAGCATCCAGGCAGACGATGGAGTGGCGATTCGCCACCGCTGGTGAGCGCGAAGCGGCCGTCGCCACGATCGTCGACGAAGCCAAGCGCATCTCGATCGCGCTCACCCCACCGGAACTGGCCTACAGCCCGGGCGTGTTTCGGCGCAGCGACGGAACGAGCCTCTTCCGACCGAAGCACGAAGTCACGTTCACGTCCGAAGAGATCCTTGCTGCGGAAGAACGACTACTCGCCCGTGGTGCCGACCGCAGCTCGCCCGTGGTCGATCTGGGCACGATCGAGGACGTCTCACACAGGGCGGTCTTGGGCCATCACCTCAGCGAGGAACAGATCGCGACGCTTGCAGCGGTCGCCGTCTCGGGCCGCCAGGTCGACCTGCTGATCGGCCCGCCGGCGCGGGCAAGACGACAGCAATGCGCGCGCTTCACAAGGCATGGACGAGCGCTTACGGAAAGGACAGCGTCGTCGGCCTCGCGCCGTCAGCAGCCGCCGCCGACGTACTCGCGCAAGACCTGAACGTCGCCTGCGACAACACGACGAAGTGGCTGTACGAGCACGACCACGGGCGAGCCGAGTTCCGTAAGGACCAACTCGTGATCATCGACGAGGCCACACTCGCTGGAACCCTGACGCTCGACATGATCACCGGTCTTGCAGCAATGGCGGGAGCGAAGGTGCTGCTGGTCGGCGACTGGGCCCAACTCCAGTCCGTCGATGCAGGAGGCGCGTTTCCGTTGCTCGCTGAAGCGCGCGACGACACCCCTGAGCTGACCGAGGTTCACCGGTTCGTGAACGAGTGGGAGAAGGACGCCTCGATCGATCTGCGCTTGGGACGCACCAAGGTCATCAGCACGTACTTTCGCCACAAGCGCATCAAGGACGGCGCTCACGACGAGATGGTGGACGCTGCGTACCTTGCCTGGCGAGCCGATCTGCGCGACGGGCGCAGCAGCCTGCTCGTCACCGAGTCGACCGATGCCATGATCGAACTCAACGAACGCGCCCGTGCCGAGCGTCTTCACGACGGCGAGACCGAAGCGAGTCGCGAGGTAGAACTCCACGACGGCACGCGGGCGTCGGTCGGCGACCTCATCATCACTCGCCAGAACCACCGCCGCATCCGCGCCCTTCGCGGCGGCTGGGTGAAGAACGGCGACCGCTGGCGCGTCACCGATGTGGCCGATGACGGCTCCGTCGTTGCCGAGCGCCTCGGCATGAAGCTGGGCACGGCGGTGTTGCTGCCCGCCGAGTACGTCGCCGAACACGTCGACCTCGGCTACGCCATCACTGCTCACCGCGCCCAGGGCATGACCGTCGACACCGCGCATGTCGTCGTCACCGGCTCGACCACGCGCGAGAACTTCTACGTTGCCATGACCCGCGGCCGACAGGCCAACATGGCGTACGTCGCCCTCGACCGCCCCGACGAGTCGCACGCCGCGCCACCTCCCGAGGAGGTCACCGCGAAGTCGGTCCTGTTTGGGGTGCTCCAACACTCCGGCGTCGAGTTGTCGGCGCACCAGACGATCGCCGAGGAGCAGGAGCGCTGGTCGTCATTCGCCCAGATCGCTGCGGAGTACCTGACCATCGCAGCCGAGGCCCAGCGCGACCGATGGGTCGTCGAACTCTGCTCCTCTGGTCTCACGGACGAGCAGGTGGACGAAGTCGTCGCGTCCCCGTCCTTCGGGCCGCTGGCCGCCGAATTGCGGCGCGCAGAATCCTCGGGCTTCGAGATCGCCAGGATGCTGCCCAAACTGGTCGCGCAAAGGGGGCTCGCAGACGCCGAGGACGTCGGCGCTGTTCTCATCAGCCGCATCCGGCACGCCACCTCCGGCAAGCGGGGAGACCGACGGCCTCAGGCGAAGCTGATTGCCGGCCTTGTTCCGGTTGCCGACGGCCCGATGCCGGAGCCGATGTGCCGCGCTCTGACCGAGCGCCAGGATCTGATGGAGTCGAGAGCGACCGCGCTCGCGGAGGCTGCCGTCGCACAGAGGGCGACGTGGTTGCGCCGACTCGGAGTGGCTCCAGATGATCCTCGCGAGCGCGACCGCTGGATGCAGGAGGTTCGGCTGGTCGCGGCCTATCGCGACCTGTGGCTGGTCGACAGCGAGTCGCCGGTTGGCCCGGGCGGCGACTCGGACCGTCAGCGCGTTGACGAGGCACGCGCGAGGAGCGCCGTCAGGCGTGCTGCGGATATCGCTGAGAGGGCCGGTGAGAGGAGCCGAACCGGACTCGTGCATGAGGTTCGAGCGCTCGGTTGACCTCCGTCCACAAGCCAACTCGGCGCCCCAGTTGTCCACAACTCAGATCTGCGGGCTCAGCGAAACCCTGCGCCTGGACGTAGCAGTGGATTGAGCCGACACCAAGGAGATCCTCATGCTCGCCCTTTCGATGCACCTCGCCGCAGCGATCCGCGGCTACCTCGCGTTCTACATGCCGACGAACCGCCTGATCGACTGGCTGCGCAGTCCACGCGGCGTCAGGTGGGCGTTCCCCATCGCCTTGGCCGCCGTGCCGGCGTACATGTTCACCATGAGTGTGTGCGCGGCATTGATCGAGCACGGCGGCCCCGGCTACCTGAACGTGCTCGTGATGCTGTTCGCTTGGAACGCGATCAAGTTCGCTGCGGTGGCGCTCCTAACGCCGGTCCGCGGACTTCAACTCGCTATCGCTCGCCGGACCGGAAAGGTTTCGTACGCTGCGGCACGTGACTGACGAGCTGGCCCTCTTCGGAGACGAACCGCATGCTGCCGCAGCTCCGCCTGTCGCCGCGGCGAGCCCTATCGCTGACTCGCAGCGCGACTTGATCCGGAAGGCGCTCGATGCCCGCGGGCTCGCGGAGATGGATGACCGCCAGCAGGCGGTCGAGGACGCCGCTGGTCGTGCGGTGCCGAATCTTCGGGAGCTCGCGCATGACGAGGCAATCCTCGTGCTGAACCGCCTGGGCGAATCAGACTCGGTGGCAGCTCGCAAGCCGTCCCTGTGGGAGTCGCGGGACGAGGACACCTGGATCGATCGTCTCTGACCGCTCGCCGGACGTCAGGGCTGGCTGAGCAGGCGCTCCCGTTCCGCAGCGACGATCTCCCGCGCCACCTCGGCGTCCGAGATGTCGAACGCTTCGGGTGCGCTGTCTGCGGTCTCGGAGACGCGGGCGAACTCGGCGAACAACTCACTCTTGCGGGCAAGGATCTCGGTGATCCGCTGGTCAACGCCGTCCTCCGAAAGGAGCCGGTGGACTTGGACGGATTCAAGTTGGCCCATCCGTCGCGATCGGGCGATGGCCTGCCACTCGGTCGTCGGCTTGAGCTGTGGCTCGCAGATCACGACGACGGACGCCGCCTGAATGTTCAGGCCAACCCCTCCGGCGACGATCTGCGCGACCAGTACCGCGCCATGCCCCGCGCGGGAGAACTCATCGACCATCTGCTGCCGCTTCGCGGCCGGGACTGAGCCGGTCAGCGGACCGAATACCTTGCCCGGCAGGACCGAGGCGATGTCGTCGAGGACCCCGCGAAAGTGAGAGAAGACAAGCACGCGACGCTCGTTGTCCTCTGCCTCTTCGACGATGTCCAAGAGCCGCTGCATCTTCTGAGAGTTCGAACCCGATCGCAGAGCGGCCTGTCGCATTGCCATGAAGTTCCCGTCCAGTACCGCAGCTCGGTAGTGCTGTTCGTCGTGGTTCGAGAGGGGCATCCACTCGTCGACCTCGACCAGTTCGGGAAGCTCGGTCAGGACGTCTTCCTGGTTGCGTCGAAGGTACGCAGGGGCGACCTGCTTGCGGAACTGACGCGGTGCGAACTCCGTGGCACTGACGGTGAGGTCGGGCCTGAGGTAGCCGACGAGGTTTCGGAACTCTTCGATCCTGTTCTCCAGGGGCGTACCCGTGAGCAGCACCGTTCGGTCGCAGTTGCGGATCAGGGTGAGTGACCGCCGCGTGCGCTGAGCGTCGGGGTTCTTGATGTAGTGCGCCTCATCGAAGATCAGGCACGCCGGCTTCGCCCGGTCGGGGATCTGACCTTCGAGCCAGCCGAGGCTGTCGTAGGTCGTCACGGCCACGCCGCCGTTTCGGATCCACGAGGTGAGCGACCCGTCACGACCGGAGCCGTGGAGCCGGTGTGCGCGAAGGTCGGACTTGGTGCTGACCTCGCGGACCCAGTTGGTCACCACGGCTGCAGGACAGACGACGAGGAAGTGGTGGGAGCCCTTGGCGCGTAGATGGGTGAGGACGGCGAGCGATTCGACGGTCTTGCCGAGTCCCATTTCGTCGCCGACGATCACCTTGCGTTGCACGACTGCGAAGCGCGCGCCGAACGACTGGTAGCCGCGCAGCGAGGCCTTCAGATGCGTCGTGTCCAGCTTGAGCTCACGAATCGCCTCGACGATCTCATTCGGCAGGTCGCCCTGGCTCTTCTCCTCGTCGTCGGAGAGGAAGCCCAACTCGGAGAGCATCGCGAAGTAGTCGGCAGGTCGTGCGGTGAAGTCGTCCCATGGGTCGCCGGCAGCGGCTCCACCGCGACCGTTCAGAAGCGATGCCAGAGCGTTGACGTCAGTGACCGCCTGACGCAGCTCTGCCACCGTCCGCTGTTCCGGTGCGACTACAAGGTGGGACGTCTTCCGGTCCAATGACTTGATGAGCGGTCGCAGCGATTCCGCCGCGGCCAGATCTGAGCTCGCGCTGTTGATCGACCGTGCGGCGTCCCACGCACGCATTGCCTTGAGCAGTTCGGTGGCGGCGGCGGAACGGTTCTTGATGTCGATCCGGACGGGCATCTCGTCGACGGTTGTCTGCCAGATCGTTCGCGCGGCTCCGAGCATGCGGTTGCCGGTCGTCTCGCCGACCCCGGGAAGGGAGAGGATGCGCCCGCCTTGGTCGAGGACCTGTTGCACGTTCTTGATGCCTGCGGAGGTCAAGGCGGTGATCCTCAATTGGCCGCTGGTGGCGTCCTTGAGCCGCTCCACGGGCATCTCGGCAACGAGCTTGCGCGCCTCTGCCTGACGCACGGCGTTCCCCGCCGTCGTCACCGCTGCCCGGAACTCGCCCTCGCGCTGAAGCGCACGGTCGATCGCGTTGACGGCATCCTGGGCTGAGTCCACCTCGTGACGCGGGAGGAGTTCGACGCCCTCCATCGCCAGCTGGGTGAAGCCAACTGCGTCATCGAGGATCGCTGACGCTTCCAGGTTCGCGACGGACTTCTTGTCCCAGGTTTCGACAGTTTCGAGTGCTCGCAGGGCGCCGGACTGGTCGACCCACTCGTGAAGACCCATGAGGTACGCGGCGGCCTGTGTCGCAGTGTCCTTCCGGGCCTTGCCTGAGAACATCCTGCGCGCGCCGAACAGTGGCTTGACGTCGCCAAGTGCGCGGCCGGCGTCCGCAGTGAGTTGGTCGATGCCTTGCTGGGCCAACGGCGGCATTGCGGGAAGCGCCGTGCGGCGGGCCAACGCCGTGACGTGGTCCCCGTCGGATGGCGTCAACTGGAGGACGTGCCAGAGCGTCGCCCCTCCGAGCGCCAGCGGGACGGACCGATCGAAGAGCGCGCTCGCAGCGGTCTGGGCCGCCCCTGTGACCGCCCCGCGCTCCTTGACGAGAGCGGCAGCCCGCTTGTGCCACGCCGACACCTCATCGACCACACCCTTGAGGTGCTGACGTTCTTCTCGCTCCATGACCCCTGCTGACTCGAACCAACGCTGCGAAGATTAGTAACCGCGACCGACGAATACGGTGGGTTAGCGAAACTGTCGGTAGGGCCGAGTAGCGTCCGCAGGCTGTCAACCAGGAGGTCATTCGTGCAGCTTGAAGAGCTGAAGCCCGGTCTGCGGATTGACGGGCTCATCCCCGCTGAGGTCATCACGGTCATCGCCGCGCAGTGGCACGGCACCGACGCGCTCGAACTGACCTACAAGAACTCAGCAGGCGGGCTCGGGCAGCAGGTCGTGTTCCGCAAGGATCAGGACAAGCTCTCGATCGCCCAGAGCGGCAGCCGAGCCTTCGACGCTTCGGCCAGCGACTTCAAGCTCGTCGCGGAGGCGCAGCGGATCTCGCTGGCTGGCTTGTTCGACCCGATGCTGGCCGTCGCGACCAGCGACGTACAACCGCTGCCGCACCAGATCCGCGCCGTGTACGGCGAACTGTTGCCGCGCACCCCGCTCCGGTTCCTCCTGGCCGACGACCCCGGTGCCGGCAAGACGATCATGGCCGGCCTCTACATCAAGGAGCTGCTGCTTCGCGACGACGTGAAGCAGTGCCTGATCATCGCGCCCGGCGGACTCGTCGAGCAGTGGCAGGACGAGCTCTTCTTCAAGTTCGGGCTTCGGTTCGACCTGCTCACGAACCAGCTGATCGACGCGCAGGTCAACTTCAACGTCTTCGAGACCAACCCGCTGCTGATCGCGCGGATGGATCAGCTCTCGCGCAACGAGCAACTCCAGGCGCAGCTCAAGGAGACCGAGTGGGACCTGATCATCGTCGATGAGGCCCACCGCATGGGCGCTCACTACTTCGGCGGTGAACTGCGCAAGACCAAGCGCTTCCAGCTCGGCGAAATGCTCGGCCAGATCACCCGCCATCTGCTCCTGATGACCGCCACGCCGCACTCGGGCAAAGAGGAGGACTTCCAGCTCTTCCTCACCCTGCTCGACCGCGACCGCTTCGAGGGCAAGCAGAAGAAGAACGCCGACGTCAGCGGCATCATGCGCCGCATGGTCAAGGAAGACCTCCTGACCTTCGAGGGCAAGAAGCTCTTCCCGGAGCGCATCGCCGAAACCGTTCCCTACGAACTCACCGCGCTGGAGTACGACCTCTACGAGGACGTCACCCACTACGTCCGCGAGGGGATGAACCGCGCCGAGCGAATCGGCGGCAAGCGCAAGAACACCGTTGGGTTCGCACTCACGGTCCTCCAGCGCCGGCTCGCGTCCAGCCCTGAGGCGATCTACAAGAGCCTCGTCCGTCGCACCGAGCGGCTGGAGCGCAAGAAGCAGGAGATCATCAACGGCACCTACCGCGAGGTCGAACCCGACATCGACCTGAGCGAGATCGACGACGACGAGTTCAACGCAGAAGAGATCGAGGCGGCCGAAGAGGAACTGCTCGACGCCGCCACGGCCGCCCAGACCGTCGAGGAGCTCAACGCCGAACTCATCGAGCTCGGGGAACTCGTCAAGACTGCCCGGTTGGTGCGCGAGGCCGGCACGGACCGCAAGTGGACCGAACTGTCGACCATCCTCCAGGACAACGCGCTGGTCACCGACGCCAACGGCTGGCCGCGGAAGTTCATCATCTTCACAGAGCACCGCGACACCCTCGACTACCTCCAGGGCAAGATCGGCTCCCTTCTCGGCAAGCCGGACGCGGTCCGCGCCATCCACGGTGGAGTACGCCGAGCCGAGCGCCGGCAGATCACTGAGGAGTTCACAAAGAACCGCGACTGCCAGATCCTGTTGGCGACCGATGCGGCCGGTGAGGGTCTCAACCTCCAGGCTGCGCACCTGATGGTCAACTACGACCTCCCGTGGAACCCCAACCGCATCGAGCAGCGCTTTGGTCGCGTCCACCGCATCGGCCAGGAAGAGGTCTGCCGCCTCTGGAACCTCGTCGCCTCCAACACCCGCGAGGGCGAGGTCTTCACCCGGCTGCTGGAGAAGCTCGACCAGATGCGCGAGACCTACGGCGGCAAGGTCTTCGACGTCCTCGGCGAAGCGTTCACCGAGACCCCGCTGCGCAACCTGCTCCTCGACGCGATCCAGTACGGCGAGCGGGCCGACGTGAAGGCCAAGATGCACGAGGTCATCGACGCCTCCGTCGGGGACGGGCTCAAGGACCTGCTCGACGAGCGTGCCCTCGCATCCGACCACCTTGCCGATGCCGACCTGCACGCACTCCGAGCCGCGATGGACGAGGCCCGCGCGCGCGCCTCCAGCCGCACTACATCGAGCTCGCCTTCAAGGCAGCGTTCACCAAGCTCGGCGGACGCATCGTCAAGCGCGAACAGGGGCGCTACGAGATCGCCAACGTGCCCCAGCACATCCGGTCCGCCGGCACCGGCCCGATCGCGACCAAGTACGACCGGGTCACCTTCGATCTCAGCCACGTCCAGCCCGAGGACCTCACCCGCGCGGACCTCCTCGCACCCGGCCACCCCCTTCACGACGCAGTCATGAGCGAGGCCATCCGCAACTTCGGTGGGGCGCTGAACCAGGGCACGGTTCTCGTCTCCTCCACGCTGGAGGAACCGCAGCTCCTCGTCGGCGTCATCGAGGAAGTCGCCGACGCCACCGGCGAATCGGTGGCACGACGCTTCGGATACGCCTACGTCGACAGCTTCGGCACCGTCAGCCCCGCCGGACCGGCTCCCTACCTGGATTGCGTCGCGGCCCCGTCTGGCGCCGCCACCGACGCGGCACGCCGCCTCGGATGGCTGGGTGACGCGGAGGACAAGGCGACGAGCTGGATCATCGCCAACCAGCTGCCCGAGTACCTCGCCGAAGTGCAGCCGCGGCGCCTGAACGAACTGACCAAGGCGCGCGACCTCGTCACCAAGCGGCTGAGTGCCGAGAGCGAGCGACTCCTGCTCGACGCCGCCGTCGCGTCGGAAAAGGAGCAGAAGGGCGAGAAGCCGAAGGAGTCGTCCGACAGCCTGAACCGCAAGGCCGTCGAACTCGACTCGCGCCTCCGCAAGCGACTCGCTCTGCTCGACCAACAGCAGCTGATGTCGACCAAGCCGCCGCACATCGTCACCGCGGCACTGGTGCTGCCCATCGGGATGCTCGAAGGCGAGATCCCAGCGACCGCGCCGATCCACGCGAAGGAGACCAAGGCGGTCGAACGCCGCGGCGTCGACCTCGTCCTTGCCCGCGAGCGCGAACTCGGCCGCAAGCCCGTCGAGCAGGCGTTCAACAACAAGGGCTTCGACATCCTGTCGACCGACGCCAACGGCGATACCTACAGGATCGAAGTCAAGGCGCGGATCGAGGGCTCCAAGGACTTCTTCGTCACCCACAACGAGGTCATGACCGGCAAGAACGCCGTCCCGCGCTACCGGCTCGCGCTCGTCCGGGTCGACCAGCGCGGCGCGCAGTACGACGAAGTCCGCTACCTCGACGACCCGTTCGCAACCACCGAGCTCGGAACTTCGAGGCCACTGGCATCCGCGGGGACTGGGCCAAGACATGGACCAAGGGCAGCTCGCCGTTCTGAGGGGAGGCTAGGTGCTTGCTCCGCGTGCTTCGCGGTATCCGTCGATGCTGTCCTCGAATGGTCGCCACACCTTGGCGAGCTGGGTCTTGAGCAGTTTCGCGTCCGACGAAGAGAGCAGGACCGGGGTCCGGCGCAATGCCTGCCCGTAGTTGGCTCGACCAGCTGTCAGGTCAAGTTGATCGCGAACCGATCCGATCGGTACGCCGGAGCCCACGGGGGCCAGGTGCTCGAAGAAGACCTCGCATCCGTAGTGGAAGTGTCGGCCACCGACATACGCAGGCTGGTTCATTCGGGCGACGTCGGTGAGAACAACCGCGTCAGCCAGCAGGAGGCCAGAGTCGGGCCGCGGGCCGCCAAGCGCGGGCCAGCACTTGAGGCTCGCGTAGAACAGCAGGGTGTCGCCGCGAGCCAGCCGGGCGGCAGTCCGTCGTCCAACTTCGCTGAACGCCATCCGCTCGTTGTCGAAGACCCACCGGGCAGCGTCGGCATTTCCGAGGACGACCAGGTGAGTTGCAGCCATGAATGCAGCGTAGGTGGAGGCGGCGGCCGAGGGACGCAGGGCCGCGGTTGCGTCGGGTTGGGGTCTGCGCAGTGGGGATCGACGCATTCGTTCAAGAACTGTCGGACATCAACGGTAAGTTTCAACGGTGAGCCGGACGTCTCGAACGTGGCCGGCGAGGTCTGCGAACGGAAGGTCAACAAGCGGTGACGAGCCGAAAGCTCATTGAGGTTGCACTCCCGCTGGAGGCGATCAATCGGGAATCTGCGCGTGAGAAGGAGCCCTTCACGCGCCGGCACCCGCGCGCTCTCCACATCTGGTGGGCGCGGCGTCCACTCACTGCCGCACGGGCGATCCTGTTCGCGCAGTTGGTCGACGACCCATCGTCTCATCCGGATCGCTTCCCGACCGAGGAGGCGCAGCGCCGCGAGCGCGAGCGTCTTCACGAGATCATGGAGCGGCTCGTCGTTTGGGAGAACTCATGGAGCGACGAACTATTCGAAGAGGCGCGGGCAGAGATACTGAAGTCGACTGGCGGCGTGGTCCCGACGATCGTGGACCCGTTCGCTGGTGGCGGGACGATCCCCCTCGAAGCGCAGCGCCTTGGCCTGAAGGCGAGGGCTTCTGACCTGAACCCAGTCGCTGTCCTCATCAACAAGGCACTGATCGAGTTGCCGCCGATGTTTCGGGACCGCGCGCCCCTGTACCCGGGGCTGGCCGAGTCGCAAATCGGGGGCTGGCCCGGCGCCACCGGACTCACCGCGGACGTGCGTGCCTACGGCCGCTGGTTGCGCGAACAGGCCCATGAGCGAATCGGAAAGCACTACCCAGATGCTGAAGGTCACCGCGTCATTGGGTGGATCTGGGCACGCACCGTGGCTTGTCCAAACCCGGCGTGTCGCATCGACATGCCACTCGTGCGGTCATGGTGGTTGAGCAAGAAGAAGGGCAAGGAGGCCTACGTCGTTCCGAGCCTCCTCGGTGATCCTGCACATCGTTCGGGCCTGCGAGTCTCCTATGAGATCGTCACAGGGCCGGGAGCGCGCACAGCGAAGGTCGGAGAAGGCACAGTCTCCGGTCGTACGGGTGCGGTCTGCATCTCCTGCGGATCGATCGCATCGTCGACTATCTGAGAGAGAAGGGGCGAGCTGGCCTCTTGGGCCAGCAGTTGTTGGCGACTGTCGCGGAGGGGAACCGTCGACGCGTGTATCTCGCGCCCTCTAGCGACCAGGTGTTGGCTGCCGATATCGCGAGGCCTGAGGTCGTTTCGGGCGATATGGCGGACAACCCCCGGTGGTTCTCGCCGCCGGGTTATGGGCTCACCGGATTCAACGACCTCTTCACTGCCCGACAATTGGTCGCACTGGAGGCATTCAGTGACCTCGTAACTGAAGGTCGCGACCGGCTCATCGAGGACGGCGCGGACGAGGGATATGCGGATGCGGTGGCCACCTACCTAGGATTGGCTGTCTCTCGTTACACGGACATGTCGAACTCTCTTTGCTCTTGGAATCAGACGAACGAGAATGTGCGGGCACTGTTCTCTCGTCAGGCGGTTCCGATGACTTGGGATTTCGTGGAAGCCAACGTGTTCGGCCCGATTGGCCTTGAGGGTCCGATTGAGTCGGTAGTAAACTCGATCTATGTCGGCATCGCGGAGGAGGGTTCCGCGCGTCAGGTCTCGGCCGATAGTGCTGACTTTTCAGATGCGGTGATTAGCACTGACCCGCCGTACTACGACAACATCGGATACTCCGACTTGTCTGACTTCTTCTACGTATGGCTGCGACGTTCCTTGAAGTCGGTTCACCCAGAACTCCTCTCGACGCTGCTGGTCCCGAAAGCCGAAGAACTTGTTGCGAACCCGTATAGGCACGGGGGAAAGAGTGGGGCAAAGGACTTCTTCGAGACCGGGTTCCGTGACGTCTTCGCCCGTGCGCGCCGTTCTGCTTCAACTGCGTTTCCGATAACGGTCTACTACGCGTTCAAGCAGTCGGAGTCCGACGCTTCCGGCGAAGCGTCGACAGGTTGGGAGACGCTGCTCGAAGGAATGATCCGCGCAGGGTGGGAGATCACATCGACATGGCCCGTGAGAAGTGAGCGAACAGCTCGCTCTGTTGGCCTGGGCACCAACGCGTTGGCCTCATCGATCGTTCTCTCGCTACGTCCCCGAGTTGAGTCGGCGGTGACCGTTGATCGCCGGACCTTCATTGCGACACTCGAATTAGAACTACCGGGTGCGCTCCGCAAACTTCAGCAAGGGCAGATTGCGCCCGTGGACCTGCCCCAGTCAGCGATCGGTCCCGGAATGACAGTCTTCAGCCGTTTTAGCGCTGTCCTCGAACCTGATGGCTCCAAGATGACGGTTCGCTCTGCGCTAGCTCGCATCAATGAGATCCTGGACCAGGTTCTCAGCGAGCAGGAGGGCGACTTCGATCCGACCTCCCGCTTCGCGATTCAGTGGTACCGCCAGCGTGGTTACACAGTTGGTCCGTACGGGGAGGCGCAGAGCTTGGCGAACGCGCGCAACACCCGAGTAGAAACGATGGACCGGGACGAGATCCTGACGAGTCGAGGCGGCAACGTCCAGCTCATCAAGCCGGCTGATCTCTCATGGACGTACGACGTCCTGAAGGATTCCCACACCAGCAACTGGGAGGCCCTCCATCATCTGATCAAGGTATTGGAGCGCGATGGCATCGCGCCCGCGGGGGACTTCCTGCAAGCGGCGCTCAGCCGGCCCGACGGTGCGGTCGATGCGGATCTGGTGAAGGAGCTGGCGCACCTTCTCTTCCGCATCGCCGAAGGCAATGGCTGGACCAAGGACGCCCTGAGCTTCAACAACCTGGTCACTAGCTGGCCGGAGATTCTGGACGTAGCGCGCAGCGCGAAGAAGCCCACCGCGGCGCAGGGCGCGTTCGACTTCGACGAGGTGGATGACTGAGATGGCACTGAGTAACCGCGACCGAATTGATCGCATGTTCCAGGTGCTGGCGCCGGCACTCGACGACTTCATCTCGACAGTCGTCGGTCAGGGCGATCCCTCGCTCGGCGCAGTCTGGACCAAGCTCGTGCAGGCGAAGGACAGCAAGAACGGCGCTCCGTCGACGAAGACGTACGACGCCCTGGACCCGCAGGTGCAGTTCAGGATCCTCACCGAAGGCAACATCACCGGCGGGTTCAAGCCTGGCTGGTACCCGTTCAACCAGGCCATCGGTCGCACGGGCGAGACTTTCGCCAGCGAGCTTCGCGAGGTGCGGAACGAGTGGGCGCACAACAAAACGTTCAGCGACGACGACGCCTACCGCGCGCTCGACACCGGAGAGCGACTGCTGAAGCTGATCGGCGCGGCCAAGGAAGCAGACGAGGTCCGCGGCATCCGGCTCAATCTGCGCCGAGTCACCGCTGACAAGGACGACAAGAAGGTCCTCAAGGCAGCAGTCGATAACCCCGAAGCCGCCGGCCTTCGCCCGTGGCGTGAGGTGCTTCAGCCCCACGACGACGTCGCCACCGGTAACTTCCACGCCTCCGAGTTCGCTGCCGATCTCTACAAGGTCGCGACCGGCGGAGAGGTCGACTCCGATTACGCCGACCCGGTCGAGTTCTTCCGACGCACCTATCTGACCGAAGGTCTGCGTGACCTCATCGGGCGCGCCGTCCGCCGGCTCGCCGGGGACGACAACGCCTCGCCGGTGATCAATCTTCAGACCAACTTCGGTGGCGGTAAGACCCACTCGATGCTCTCGCTGTGGCACGTGGCCGCTGGCCTGCCCGTCGGAGGTTTCCCGCAGGAGACCCAGGAGCTCCTCACCGCCAACGGCTACTCGGCCACCAAGGTCAATCGAGTCGCCATCGTCGGCAACCACTTCAGCCCGTCCGGCGTGACCAAGGACGACGGCACCCACGTCAACACCATCTGGGGCGAGCTCGCTTGGCAGCTCGGTGGACCCGAGGCTTACGCGGTGGTGGCCAAGGCGGACCGGGACCGCACGCATCCCGGCGATGCCCTCCACGAACTGCTTGCCAAGTACGCGCCGGCCGTCATCCTCATCGACGAGTGGGTGGCCTACGCGCGCTCGCTCGTGGGTCGTGACGACCTTGCCGGCGGCACGTTCGACGATCAGTTCACGTTCGCCCAGTCGCTGACCGAGGCAGCGAAGGGCACCAAGGGCGTCCTGCTCGCCATCTCGATCCCGGCTTCGGAGACCGGGGACGCCAACGACAAGATCGTCGCCGGCAACGCTGAAGAGGTCGGCGGCCAGAATGGACTCGAAGCGCTCAAGCGCCTCCAGAACGTCGTGCGTCGCGTCGCGGACCAGTGGCGCCCCGCGTCGTCCGACGAGGCCTACCACATCGTCAAGCAGCGCCTCTTCAAGCAGCCAGACGCTGCCGCGCTCGCAGCGATCGGCGCGACGGCCCGGGCGTACGTCGAGATGTACCGCAAATTCTCGGACGACTTCCCGCGTGAAGCCCGCGACGCGTCCTACGAAGACCGGATCAAGCGGACCTACCCCATCCACCCCGAGCTGTTCGACACCCTCTACGAGGAGTGGTCCTCGCTGGAGCGCTTCCAGCGGACCCGAGGCGTGCTCCGCCTGATGAGCACGGTCATTCACGCGTTGTGGACCGGTGAAGACCAGTCGCCGATGATCATGCCCGCTTCGATCCCGCTCGCCACGTCGAACGTGAACTCTGAGCTCACGCAGTACCTCCAGGATTCCTGGAAGGCGATCATCGATGCCGACGTCGATGGCTCGAACTCCGAGCCTGCGCGCATCGACAAGGAGAAGCCGCTCTTCGGCCAGCGCGCGCTGACCAAGCGTCTGGCGCGGACCGTGTTCTTCGGTGCCGCCCCGACGATTGCGCCCGGGTCTGTGCACAAGGGCATCGGCACGCAGCGGGTGTTCCTCGGAACCGCGATCCCGGGCGATGTCCCTGGCAACTTCCATTCCGCGCTTACCCAGCTCGGTGATCGTGCGACGTACTTCTACTCGGGTTCGGGCAAGTACTGGTACGACGTCCAGCCGAACATCACCCGCACTGCGAAGGATCAGGCCGAACGCCTTCACAAGGAAGACGTGTGGGCTGAAATCGTCCGACGGCTCCAGGATCAGGGCCGTAAGCGCGGCGACTTCGCCGGCGTACACGTGTGCCCTGAGTCCAACGCTGACATTCCCGACACCGACGAGGCACGTCTCGTCATCCTGCACCCCAAGGTCGCCCACAAGCGCGGCGCAGAGTCGGCGGCCAAGGAGTTCGCCCACAAGGCGACCGAGCACCGCGGCAGCTCGAACCGCACACACCGCAATGCTTTGGTGTATCTCGCGGCTGACGAGGCGCGTCTCGAAGAGCTCGACAACGCCACGCGCGACTACCTCGGCTGGAAGCACGTCCTGTCGAACGAGGCCGACCTCGACCTGACGCAGAACCAGAAGAACCAGGCATCGCAGCGGGCGACACAGGCCGATCAGACGGTCACGTCACGCCTGCTTCAGACCTTCACCTGGGCGCTTGTCCCGGCTCAGCCCGACCCCGGCGCCCCATTCGTCATCCGGGAGACCAAGGTCGAAGGGCAGTCCGACTCGCTCGCAGACAGGGCGTCTCGTCGACTCGGGAACGACGGTGATCTGTCGACGCGCCAGGCTGCGGCGACCATCCGCCTCGCGATCGGCAAGGTGCCGCAGATCTGGAAGGACGGCCACGTCTCGCTCGGCTCGCTGTGGGGGCTCTACTCGCAGTACCCCTACATGCCCCGCCTGCGTGACCGGTCCGTTCTCGACGCGGGCATCCTCGACCTGCCGATGATCTGGCAGACGGACGCTTTCGCGCTGGCGGCTGGCTATGACGAGTCGGCCGGACGTTACATCGGACTATGGACGCCAGAGGACAAGGAGAGTGCGCCGGTCGCGACCGACTCGCTCCTTCTGGTCCGCCCGGACGTGGCGCAGAAGCAGCGCTCGGATGAGCCTGGGCCGGCGCCCGCTCCCGCCCCGGACGTTGAACCGGGCCCGGGCCCGAGGCCCACGCCTCAGCCCGGCCCGGGCCCGTCGCCCAAGGTCGACATCGTCTGGCCGACGCGGTTCTACGGGGTCAAGACGCTCAACTCCGACAAGATCGCGCTGGAGTTCAAGAACGTCGCCGACGAGGTGCTTGCGCACCTTCGCTCGGGTGAGAACACCAACGTGACCGTCCGAATCGAGATCGAGGCCACCGACTCCGGCGGCTTCAACGAGAGCCGAGTCCGGACCGTTTCTGAGAACGCGAAGACGCTGAAGTTCGACCAGTCTGGCTTCGAGGAGAGCTGATCCGATCGCATGACCGCACTGCCGCTCTGGTCGGATGACCCTGCTGGTGTCGACCTCTTGTCCTTCGACGCCGTCGCTGAGACGCTCGCTGACGCGCTCCTCGACGACAGCCTCGACCCAGTGGCCCTTGGTCTCTCCGGAAGTTGGGGAAGCGGCAAGACAACGGTTCTCGGCCTGGTTGCTCAGGAACTCGATCGCCGCAAGACCAACGAACAGAAGGTCTTGGTTGTCCAGACGGACCCCTGGCGGTACGACCCGGCAACGGGGATCAAGGAATCGCTCATCGCCGAGGTGCTTGGTGCGCTGGGGCGAGAAGTCGCCGGGTCGGCTGCGGCGACCGACAAGGCCAAGAATCTCCTCGCTCGGCTCGGCAGGCGGATTGACTGGGCGAAGGCCCTGAAGCTGGCCGCGACTTCCTCGCTGATGTTGCAGATTCCCAGCGTTGGAAGCATTGTCGACCTCGTCAAACCCGCCGAGGGCGACGAGGACGAACCACGCGGGCTGGAGGCGTTCCGCGATGAGTTCGCCGAACTCATGGCGTCCGACGATCTCAAGCATCTACGTGCTGTTGTCGTCTTGGTCGATGACCTCGATCGGTGCCTTCCCGAGACAGTCGTCGACAGCCTCGAAGCCATCCGACTCTTCCTCGCTGTTCCCAAAATGTCATTCGTCATCGCGGCCGACGAAGAGCGTGTCGCAGACGCCATCCGAACCCGGGTCAGGTCGTCTGGTGCTCCTGACGACGACGACGACCGTCATGACCCCGCAACGCTCTATCTACACAAGATCGTCCAGACGACGATCCCGCTCCCGGCACTCAGCTACTTCGACACGCAGGCGTACCTTCTGCTTCTTCAACTTCAGTCGGCAACGGAGCAGAGCGTTCTCGACCAGCTCATCGGTCGTTGCACCGAGGTCCGCAAGGCGGGTGGATCGGTCGACGACATCGGTGACATCCAGGGCCTGTCGATGGACAACGAGTTGGCCTTCGCTGCCCGCCTGACGCCGTTGCTCTACGAGAAGTTGCAGGGCAACCCCCGCTACATCAAGCGTTTCCTCAACGACCTGCACGTCCGTCAGGCAGTGGCCTCCCGGCGTGGCATTTCGCTTGACCCAAGCGTCGTCGCGAAGCTGATGGCCCTCGAAGCCCTCATGAAGCCGGAGTTCAAGCTCCTTCTCGGGTGGTTCGCGAAGGGCGAAATGAAGGACCAACTCGCGGGTTTGGAGGAAGCAGCCGGTCGACCGGTCGCGGCTGGGGGTGCTGACGACACTGGGGATGCCACGGCGGAAACCGACGTGGAACAGACCACGAAGAGGCAGCCGGCCAAGAGGACAGCTGCAAAGGCGACGAGCGCGGTGGCCGACTATTCCCAGGCGATGATTCGCTGGGCGAAGCTTGCGCCGCCGCTGAGTGGCCTCGATCTGGCGCCGTACCTAACGCTTGCGGCCAGCTTCGCGGGCGTGACACTGGTCGATGAGAGCCTGCCCGAGCAACTCCGCGACATTGCTGCGAACCTCCTGTCCGAATCGCGACGCGAACAAGCATCGGTCACCGACGCCGACCTCGACGCTCTCGGTGATGGCGATGCCACCGATCTGCTCAGGCACATCGGCCGCACCATGCGTGACCAGCCCGCCAAGCAGAAGGCAGCCATCAACGCAATTCTGCGCATCGCCAACCGCAGGCACAGTGTCGCGGAAGACGCACGGGATGCGCTCCTCATGCTCCCGACGAGTGAGATCACCTTCGCGACGCCCATCCAATTCAAGGCGACCGACCCCGAAGAGGTACGAAGCGTCCTTACGACTTGGAAGGGTCGAGTCAAGGACGACCGCGTCAAGCGCGCCATCGACACGGCGCTCACTCCTCAGGCGACGTCCTGATGGGCACCAGCGGAGCCTACGGAGGTAGTGGCGGCCGAGACGGCAAGTCCGTGCGCGACGCCGTCGCTGGACACCTGGACACAATCCCGGGTTCGGGCGCCGCTGGGTCGGCGGACGGCCGCCCGGCTCTCGACCCGAACGACCTCCGAAGAATCATCAATCTGATACGACCGAGGTCCGCTGGTGGCGGTGGAGGAGACGGTCCAGGAGGTGGAGGAGGCCGTGCTGGCACGGGTGGGAGCGGTACCGGTGGCCGTACCGGAGGCGGGCCACGACGATCGGCCGCAACCTCAGCGCGCAGTGCTGGGCGTGCTGCGGCTGCTGCATACGCCTATCGCACCGGCGACGCAGCAACGCTCGCGCGACTCGGGTTGGACTACGGCGCACTCCAGGCACTCGGAGACGACTTCGAGGTCCTGCGCCGCATCGTCGACATGGCCTGCGGCGTCTCCGACAGTACGATCGAGGATCACGAGCAAAGGCGAGTCGCTGCCAATGTTGGCGATTGGATTCTCGAACAAGAGGCCGACGGCTACGTACCTACACCCGAGGAGATCGTTCGGCGTTCGATTGCTGAGATCATCGCCGAGACACTCCTTGTCGAGACCGGCGACCTGATCAACCAGAGCGTGATGGCGGATGTCGCGGAGCAGGACATCCGGGATGCCGCCGAGGCCCTCGCCGCCCAAGCGAATCTCTCCGTCGGCGGCGCAACCGAGGACGAGATCAGCCGCGCCGTTGAGGATGGACTGGAGACCATTCGCGCCATCGTCGGCGGTGCCCCCTCATGACCCGATTCTCAATGCGACTCAGTGCGCCGTCGACCGTTTCACCCGGCGAGGCGTCAACGTCGTTCTTTTGGCTCACCGACGAGCACTCAAGCTTCACGGGCGGACTCGGACCGAATGCGGCGGCGTTGGGGTCAGTCCGACCTCTCAACATCGACTTCGTGCGCCTGGCGGTGACCGCGTTCGCGGCCGACCGGACCGTGCCACGTGTTCGCGGTGGGTCGAACTGGAATCAGCGAACGCTAGAGATTGAGGTACCGGTATCGAAGCCCCGAGTGTGGCGTTCCGCAGCCTCAGAGCTGGCCAACGTCCTCGGGTTCCTGAGCGGTGACGCTTGGACCCTTTCGTTCGTCAAGGACGAACCGACGAACGATGCGCCGCAACTCCCCGAGAGCGAAGGGCCACCGGCTCGAGTCGTGCTGGTGAGCGGTGGTGCGGATTCGGCCATCGGAGCCTTGTACTCCCGATCGCTGTTGGCCGACGACGAACGCCATGTCCTCGTGTCGCATTTCAGCCACACGATCCTTGCGCCAATACAAAGGCACGTTGCGGAGGAAGTTGAGCGCCTGGTTCCTGGCCCAGGCCAGGAGCATGTTGCGATTCATCTGGCCCGCCGGACGAAGAGGAGCGACGGTTCCAAGTGGGCGACCGAACCCAGCAGCCGGTCCCGATCGTTGCTATTCCTCGCCCTCGGGCTCGCCGTGGCATCCATCCATGAGGTCCCCCTCTGGATTCCAGAGAACGGGTTTGCGTCGATCAACCCACCACTCGGGTCCGAGCGCCTGGGGAGCCTTTCGACTAGGACGACGCATCCAACGTTCCTCCAGGGACTCTCGGCGGTGCTGGCCAAGGTGGGTGCGCACGGGGCCATTGAGAACCCGTTCGCGAGCAGCACCAAGGGCGAGATGTTCCAGATGGCTGCCAGCCTTGTGGGCGTCGACGCGGCATCGACCTTTCTCAGTTCGACGCACTCATGCGGGCTCACGGGGCAGCGGGCATTTGGAGTCTCCTCCGAGGTTCCTTGTGGCGTGTGCTTCGGATGCGTTCTGCGCCGTGCGTCATTCCACGCCTCGGGCCTGCACGACGCGACGAACTACATCAGCCCGGGCGGCAACGCCGACCTTCAGCGCTGGCTGGGCGAGAACTCCGTCGAGCAACCCATCCGCAATCTGCTCAAGCGGGGATTGGAAGCCCGAGACCTAGCCACCCTCGGTCTGCCCAACGGGTATCCGATGCGCGACGCGCTTGACCTCTGCCGCCGTGGCCTGGCCGAACTCGGGAGCTTGTACCCGTGAGGGGCCTGCCGCCGATCGACATGCACGCGCACGTCAGACCGGACATTGCTGCGAATGAGCTAGCCGCGCTGGAATCCCTCACCTTCGCAGCTACCCGGACGCTGGATGAGGCGGAGCAGGCCCTCACACGGTCTGACGGGTGGACGGTCTGGGGCGTCGGTTGTCACCCGGGTCTTGTGGGCGCTCAGAAGGCGTTCAATGCCGCGCGTTTTGCAGAGCTGATCGAGCACACTTCGTTTGTGAGCGAGGTCGGGCTGGACGGTTCATCTCGGGTCCCCATGAACACGCAGCAGGAGACGTTCGCGGAGATCCTGTCGGTGATCCAGACGACACCCCGCATTGCGAGTGTCCACAGCTACTCCGCAACAGAGGAAGTGCTCGAAGCTTTGTCGGCCATTCCGAATCGAGCGGTCGTTCTTCACTGGTGGCTCGGCAACGAGGAACAAACCGCACGTGCGGTCGACCTCGGGTGCTACTTCTCGGTCAACGCCTCGATGGTTCGACGCAGCGAGATTCTTGCGTGGCTGCCTGAAGAGCGCGTTCTCACTGAGACCGACCACCCGTTCGGGGACCGCTTCGTGCGGGGCGTCAGGCGGCCAGGCAACGTCGCTGCGGTCGAGGAGGCGATTGCGAAGCAGTTTGGAGCAACGCCTACCGCGGTCCGGCAGTCGCTGTGGCGGAACTTCGGCGCCCTCGTGGGTGCGGCGCGTTGCGGGAGCGCACTTCCTCGGCCAGTTCGGGTCACGCTGGCCGGTGTGGTGTAGCCGTGGTCGCGGAGCCGCATATGTCGGACGACGGCCGGCGGGATGAGAAGCGAATGAAGCTTCGCTATGCAGGCCTGTGTCGTCTCTGCGGGACGGAACTTGCCGCTCGTGTCGAGGCCATCTATGAGCGGTCCAGGAAAGCCGTTAGGTGTGTCGAGTGTCCGGATGGGGCTGCCGCGGTGCTCGCTGACGGTCCGGAGGTGCAGCCGTCGCCAGTCGACAAGGCTGGCGATGACGGCGGTGCCGCGGGATCGTCGGCTCGGCGCGAGTACGAGCGGCGCAAAGCCAAGGACGAGGAGCGTCTCCGTCGGAAGTGGGGAAAGCTCGGCGGCATCGCCGTGGCGCTGTCTGACGAAAAGCAGAGCACGAAGGCGTGGGCGACGGGAGCGGCGGGCGAAGAACGCCTGGGTGCGCGGCTCGACTCCCTCGTCTCGGAGTCGATCGCGGTGCTTCAGGATCGACGCATCCCTGGGACGAGAGCGAACATCGACCACATCGCCATCACGACTGCCGGCATCTGGGTGGTCGACGCCAAGCGATACAAGTGTCGACCTGAACTTAAGGTCGAAGGCGGCATCCTTCGTCCCCGGGTCGAGAAGCTGCTCGTCGGGCACCGCGACTGCACCAATCTGGTCGACGGTGTTCTCAAGCAGGTCTGCTTGTCCAGGAGGTTGTCGGCGACCTCCCCGTCGACGGCGCGCTCTGCTTTGTCGAAGCCGACTGGCCGCTCGTTGGTGGGGCGTTCGCTACCTGGGGCGTTCACGTTGTCTGGCCGAAGCGACTCGCCAAGATCCTCACTGAGGCGGTGCCTGCCAGGGTCGACGTGGCAGCGGTCCGCGAAGGTCTCGCCGAGCACTTCCGCCCTGCCTAGTTTCGACGTCCCACCATGAACCCTCCGGATTCAGTCGGCTCGGACAGGAGTCGATCGGTTACAGTCGGAGGTGTTCGAGACAGCGAACACCGCGTAGATACAAGCGATTCGGCTGCTTCCCGCAAGGTTCGGTAGCGATCGGAAAGCCTCTGAGTTAGTCCAGAGGCCACAGGTTCAAATCCTGGCCCCGCGCCACGCGTGGAAGCTGGTCAGAGGGCCGATGACGCGAGCGGGTGCGTCAGGAACCGCCCGCGAACGTCGGGATGAGATGTGTGCTGACGTCACAAGCGGTCTTCCTTTGGGCGAGTGTCGATGGCACGTCATCGCTCCTCGGGTCCGGCGGCGCCGCCTGCCCTCACAGCGGCAGGATCAAGGTGCCTGGCTGGCGGCCGGGTGTGGCTGTGCCTAGACTCAGGAGGCGATGACTCTTGCCGACCGCACCTTTCCGGGAGCCGTGAGGACGCGGCTTCCGCTGGTCGTCCTCCTGTGCGCAGTCGCGCTCGGAATCGTTGGCATGCACGGGCTGGCGTCCGGGCCGGACTCCGGCGAGCACGTGGGGCACCACGCCGCCCCGACGATCATGATGACCACCGACACCGCCGCGGGCGTGGTCGCCTCCCCGGGTGTCGCTGCCGGGGACGAGGCCCCACCGGCGGATGACGGGGGGTTGCTCGCGCTGTGCCTGATGGTGCTCACGCCGGGTCTTGCGCTGGGCTTGTGGATGTTCGCCACCGCGGCACGGAACGGAGGATGGCGTCTGCCGCGCCTAGTGCCGTGGGCCATCGCCGCGCTCGACGTGACGGGGCTGCCACCGCCGTTCGAACGACAGCTGACCGTACTCCGGATCTGATCAGGCACACCGGCGCACCACCCGCATGGGTCCGGTGCGTCAGTCCTGCCAGTCATTCGATCTCATTTGGAGTATTCGCATGTGCGCGACGCGCAAATCGCTGAGTCTGTCTTCTGGTCTCCCTCTGGTGGTCGGCCTCTCCACGGCCGCGGCCCTGCTCGCCGCCTGCAGCTCTTCAGAGAACCCGACCGCCTCCAACGCCGCTGCGGCCGGGGAGGAGTTCGGCCATATCCACTCTCTCGACGTGAACCCGGCGGACGACACGCTCTATGTCGCGAGTCATCACGGGGTGTTCGCCCTCGGTGCCGACGGGTTCGAGCGTGTGGGGGAGGGGCGTTTCGACGCGATGTCGTTCACCATCGCCGACGCGGACCGCTTCCTGATGAGTGGTCACCCCGAGCCGGGCGCCGGCGGACCCGCGCACTTCGGACTCTCCGAGTCCACCGACACCGGGCGGACGTGGAGGTCGCTCTCGCTGGAAGGCGAGGCGGACTTCCACGCGCTCGAGGCGGCCGGTGACCGCGTGTACGGGGTCGACTCTCAAAGCGGGCGTCTCATGATCACCGAGGACGGCAGGCGATGGCGCGACCTGGGCCAGTTGCCCGCCGCCGACGTGGCCGCCCATCCAGGCAACCCCGATCTTGTGCTGCTGACCGATGGCAGCGGCTCGCTCGTCCGACTCCAGGTCTCCGGGTCTCCCGAGCTCGTGGAGTCAGCACCGCGATTGGTGCTGCTGGACTGGGACAGCGAGGACCTGCTGGTCGGGGCAGGCCCTGAGGGCTCGGTCTACCGCAGCGATGACGGTGGGGACTCCTGGCGGGAGGTGGGATCACTCCCGGACGTGCCCCACGCGCTGACCGCCACCGAGTCGCGCTGGTATGCCGCCACGGAGGGCGGCGTCCTCGTGTCCACCGACGGGGGCGCCACGTGGTCCGAGGTGGGCGCCGGATGACGCCACGCCCGTCCCGCAGGTCCGGTGTCCGGCCGTGGGCCGAGGTTGATCAGCCATGACCGCGTTGTTCTACGGAGTGTTGCTGGTCCTCGGCGTCGTGCTCCTTGTGGTGACGGCGGTGCGCGTGCTTGTCGGAGGCCTCGAAGCCGGTTCGGGGCGGCCTGGCCGGCCGAGCGGGACGGGTGGTTCCCGACAGATCCTTGAGGAGCGGTACGCGGCAGGCGAGCTGAGCACGGAGGAGTACCAGCACCGGTCGCGCGTCCTGGGGGAGGAGAGGCCATGAAACCGATCAGCCGACGCGCGGCTCTGACGATCGGCAGTGCCGGCCTGGCGGGCACCGTCGTTGGTGGCACGGGCCTGTGGCGCGAGCTGTCCACCTCGGTCCTGGACCCCGTCGCCGGGGAACTGTTCACCGAGCCCGAGGTTCTCCGGAGTGCCGGCGGCCTGCTGGAGGTACGGCTGGAGGCTGCGCTGGGCAAGCACGAGGTCGCCGGACGCGAAGCGACGACCCTGGGCTACAACGGCGGCGTGCCGGGTCCCACGTTGCGGCTGCGACCGGGCGACACGTTGCGGGTGGAGCTGGTGAACCGGCTCGATCGGGTCACGAACCTGCACGTGCACGGGCTGCACGTCTCACCCGAAGGCAACGGCGACAACGTGTTCGTCGCTGTCGAACCGGGCCGGGCGCATCGCTACGAGTATCGGTTGCCCGACAACCATCCACCAGGCGTGTACTGGTACCACCCGCACCACCACGGCACGGTCGCGGACCAGGTGTTCGGCGGACTCTACGGCGCCATCATCGTGGAGGACGACGAGGAGATCCGCGTCGACCGGGAACGGGTCATGGTCGTCTCCGACATCACCCTGGACTCCGGCGGCTCGCTGGTCAGCCCGTCCACCATGGAGCAGATGATGGGCCGCGAGGGTGAGCTCGTCCTGGTCAACGGTGCCGCCAAGCCGGACCTCAAGGGCCGCTCGGGGGAGCGTGAACGGTGGCGGATCATCAACGCCTGCACCGCCCGCTACCTCGCGCTGAGGCTGCCAGAACAGCGCGCCCGGGTTGTTGGCCGCGACGTGGGTCGGCTGCCCCGGGACACGGCGTTGGATGACGTCGTGCTCGCCCCCGGGAACCGGCTCGACCTGGTGGTCGACCTTTCCGAGGGAGGCAGCGAGCTCACCGCGATGCCGGTCGACCGCGGCGGCATGATGGGCCAGATGATGGGCGGGGGCCCGAGGCCAGGGGGTAGCGGTCCGGTGACCCTCGCCCGCTTGAGCGTTTCCGCGAGCGGCAACCGAGCCGTGGGTGAGATCCCCGCGGGCCCGGCTGTCCGCGACCTGCGTGACGATGACGTCGATGGTCGTCGGTCGATCACCTTCCAGATGGGCATGGGCGGGATGATGGGCGGCGGCGACAGTCCGATGAGCTTCACCTTCGACGGTGAGGAGTTCGACGCCGACCGGATCGACCAGCAGGTGGGGATGGACACGGTGGAGGAGTGGACCATCGGCAATGACAGCCCGATGGATCATCCCTTCCATCTGCACGTGTGGCCGATGCAGCTGCTGGAGGTCGACGGCCGCGAGCTGTCTGAGCCGGTCTGGCTCGACGTCGTGAACGTTCCCGCCCGCAGCCAGGTCAAGGTCCGGGTCGCGTTCGAGGACTTCGGCGGTCGGACCGTCTACCACTGTCACATCCTCGACCACGAGGACCGGGGAATGATGGGCACCGTTCTGGCCAGTTGACCGCGCGGCGGTTACTGCCCCGGGCCGGCCGACTGACAAACACAGCGGAGCCCTCGGGGCTCTAGGAATGGAAGAGAAGTGAGACCCATGTATGGCAACGGAGGGGGCATGGGCTGGATGTGGTTCATCTGGCCGATCATGATCCTGGTCATCGTTCTCGTCGTTGTGCTGCTGGTTCGCGGCAGCGGCGGAGGCACGAACCGCGGCAGTGGCAGTGCGCCACCGCCTGGACCGGTGACCGGGAGAACTCGAGCGCAAGAGATCCTCGACGAGCGCTACGCCCGTGGCGAGCTCACCGACGAGGAGTACCAGGACCGTCTCCGTCAGCTCCGAGGCGACAGCGACCGGTAGACGCGGGCGGAACCATTGCGCCGGATCACCGACGACAAGCTCCGGTGCCGCAACCGGCGATGTGGATACTTACCCCGATGAGAGGAGTCCCAGCATGACCACGAAGTCCGATCAGAACCAGTCCTCCGAGCACGAGGAGCACAAGAAGCACGAGCGCAAGATGTACCTCATCTTCGCGGCGATGATCACCACGTCGACGGTGACGATGTTCCTGCTCACCTACACCAACGCGTTCACCTGGTCGCACATGACGTTCAGTGAGGAGCGGGTCTACATGGCGATCCTCATGGGGTCGGCGATGACGGTCATCATGCTCGGCTTCATGTGGGGGATGATGTACAAGAACGTCAAGGTCAACGTCGCCATCATTGTGGCCGCGCTCGTGGTGGGGGGCTCCGCGTTGTGGCTGTCCCGGTCTCAGACCTTCGTGCAGGACGAGTCCTACATGAAGGGCATGATCCCGCACCACTCGATCGCGATCCTCACCAGCGAGCGGTCCGAGATCGAAGACGTGCGTGTGCGCAAGCTGGCCGACGAGATCATCAAGGCTCAGCGCATCGAGATCGCCGAGATGAAGTGGCTGATCGAGGACATCGAGAAGAACGGTGCCGCCACCACCGAGGAAGAGGCCAAGCAGCGCCCCGTCCCGGACTTCGAGGCAAGCCCCTGAGCACGGATCCCCCTCCATAGCCAGCCAGTGGCGACGATCTGAACGCCAGAGGAGAGTCATGTACGCAGGGGTTGTCGTGATGGCGAGCGCGGTCGGGGTACTCGTACTCGGGCTGTACGCGCTGCACAGGCTCACCGCCGTAGCGCCAGACTCGCTAAACGTGCTTCCGTTCGAGTCGGGCTGGGCCCCCGAGCAGCACGCACTGTCGCGGTACCACGTGCGCTGGTACCTCGCGACGCTGCTCTTCCTCGCCTTCGACGTCGAGATGCTGTTCATGTATCCCTGGGCGGTCGTCGTCGCACAGGTCGGCGTGACCGCGGTCGTCGAGATGTTCCTCTTCTTGGCTGCCTTGTTCGCCGCCGTGCTCTGGGCATGGCGGGAGGGGGCACTGCGTTGGGTCTGAGTGACGCGATCGCACGGAGCGCTTCCCGGCACGCTCACGCTCTGGTCGTCGAGGTGCCGGGCTCGTGGCGCACGCGAATGGCGGCGGAGCGCAACGTGGCCGCCCGAGGATGGCGCCTCGCCATCTCACCCGCGGACGCCGACGTGCTCGTCGTGTGCGGCGAACCCGGGCCGGGGCTCGCGGAGGCGATCGAGGGCATCTGGCACCAGATGCCGGGACCTCGGGTGCGCGTTTACGCGCACCCGGGCGACGAGGTGGGTGCTCGACTGGACGAAGCACACACCGGCCTGCTCGACACCGACCACCACCGCCGTGACGCGCAGGAGCGACCCACCGCCTCCGAACTCGTCGCCGAGCAGGCCGGATCTCGAGCCGAGAGTCATGGTGGCCATGGAGACACGGACCACGGTTCAGCCGGTGGCCACGAGGGCATGGACCACGAGGGCCACGAGGGCATGGACCACGGCAGCCACGAGGGCATGGACCACGGCGCCCACGAAGGCATGGACCACGGCGACATGGAGATGTCACCGGGAGGGATTCCGCTCGCGGAGGGCGGTGAGGACCGAGATGGCCTCGAGATGGACGTCTTGCAGGTGCGTCTCGGGCCTGTGCTGCCGCACTGGCCGGCCGGTCTGGTGTTGCGCTGCTCGCTGCAGGGCGATGTGATTGTCGAGGCAAAGGCCGAGCTCGTCGACGGGCGTGCCCGCCAGGATGACGAAGTTGTCGGGCCGGCCCGCGGCATCGACAACATCGCCTCGCTGCTGGCGTTGGCGGGGTGGGACGACGCTGCGGCAGAGGCCCGAAGGATCCGCGACACCGCCCTCGAGCCCGGGGACGGAGCGGCGGGGTCGGAACTCGAGCGTCTGCGCCGGAGGGTCCGTCGTTCGTGGACGTTGCGCTGGTCGTTGTCAGGCCTCAGGCGGCTGAGCGACGAGGACGCCCACGCCCGGGGGTTGCCGGCCGACGCGGTCGGTGACACCTATGAGCGGCTGATGGGCATGCTGGACCGGGCGGTCGCCGGTGTTGCCGCGACCGCCGCCGGTGACATCGGCACTCGGACGAACGACGCCGGCCGGACACTCTCGACCGACCACCTGGCGCATCTGGTCATGGGTCTGGATCTCGCCACGGCACGTCTGGTCCTCGCCAGCCTCGACATCCACGAGCTGCTCGCCGGACAGGCGGAGCACGAGGTGTCGCATGGCTGACCCGATGCCGATGACGGACTCGCCGATCACCACCGTGGCGCCCGGCTGGGCGATTGCCGCGTTGGGGATTCTGGGTGCGCTGGCCGTAACCGCTGCCATGCTGGACGGTGCCCTCGCCGCGCGTGCGGGGGGCGGGCCGGGCGGGAAGATGGGCGGGCCGGTCCGGCCGTTCGGTGAAGCGGCCCGGCTGATGCGGCAGCGACGTCGTACCACCGTCGAAGCCGACCGCCTGCTGTGGCGCATCGGGGGTGCCGGGCTGCTGGTAGTGGCGGCGCTGATGGTGACGGTCGTGCCGTTGGGGGAGTGGACAATCTTCGACCTCGACGTGGGCGTCATGTGGTTCAACGCCATGGACGTGATGGTCTGGGCGCTGGTGTGGCTAACCGGGTGGGGTGCGAACTCGGCACACTCGCTGGTCGGCGGCTACCGGTTCCTGGCGCACGGACTGGGCTACGAGCTCCCGTTGATGTTCGCCCTGGTCGCTCCGGCGATCGCCGCGGAGAGCCTGAACGTGGGCGCGGTCGCGGCGGCCCAGGAGGGCCTCTGGTTCGCTGTCTGGATGCCGGTGGCGTTCCTGGTCTACCTGCTCGGGGTCGCGGCCTTCTCTGTGTGGGGGCCTTTCGCCCCGGCGATCGGCACGGACGTCTCCGGCGGCGCACGGGTGGAGCTGTCGGGCGTGGACCGGCTGGTGTTCGAGGCGGGGCGATACGCGCTGCTGGCCGCCGGCGCGGCGTTCGCGGTCCCGATGTTCCTCGGCGGCGGCGCCGGTCCGCTGCTGCCGGGATGGGCCTGGGTGCTGGTGAAGACCGTTGCCCTGCTCGCGGTCCTGGTCTGGCTGCGGCGGCGGCTGCCGGCCTTCCGGCCGGACAAGTTCATGGAGGTGGGCTGGATGCTGCTGCTCCCGGCCGTGCTGCTGCAGGACCTGGTCGTCGCCGTCATTGCCGTCTGGAGGTCGTGAACGTGATCAGTGACATCGCCTTCTGGGGGGTCGGGCTCGTCGCGGTGGTGGGCGGCGCCGCGGTCTTCTACGTCGACTCGATGGCTCGAGCGACGTACGCCCTCGCCCTGTCCTTCGTCGCGGTTGGGCTGCAGGTGCTCTTCCTGCAGCAGAACTACGTCGGCGTGGTGACGATCCTGATGATGGTCATGGAGATGGCGATCATGGCCGTCTACATGGTCATGTTTATGGGGATGAACCCCGCGCTGATGCCGATGAGCATGGTGCACAGCAACAAGACCGCTATCGCCGTCGCCGTGACCACGTTCCTGGCGCTCGCGACGGGCATCCTGATGGTCGACTGGCCCACCCGCAGGGGCAGTCCACCGCCGGACGTCACCATGGCGCTGGGGGAATCGTTGATGGGCCCGAAGATGCTGGTGATGGCCGTGATCAGCCCGGTGATGGTGGCCACCATCGTGGCCGGCGTCGTCCTCGCGGCGCACCGCACCCGCTACGACCGGTTCGGCGATGACCTGAAGCAGCGCCCCGCAGACGACCCCCAGCCCGGAGGTGTCGGCAGATGACCTTGGAGGCGACCCTGCTCATCGCCGCGGCGATCTTCAGCGTCGGGCTGTACGGCGCGATCTCCCAGCAGGTGGTGGTGATGGTGATGATGGGCCTGGAGCTCATGATCAACGCTGTCATCCTCGCCGCTGCCGGCGTCTGGTGGTTCCTCGCTCCCGCCCCGACCGGGCAGGTCCTCCTTATGGTGATCATCGCCGCGATGACCGTGGAGATGGCGATGGGCTTCGCGGTCGCCACGCTGCTGCATCGTGAGCGTGGTGCCGACATGACCGACATGGCCACGGACCTGTCGGGGTGACCATGTCCATGTCTGAGACCGCACTCTGGCTGCTCGTTCTGCTGCCCGCCGTGGTGGGCGGAGGGCTCGCCCTCTCCCGCCTCGAGGCGGGCGGCGGCCGCCGCCGTGTCGCTGGCAACGGCCTTCACCACAGCCGCACTGTCGGTGGTCGTCGCCCTCGAACGACCTCGCGTGTCGGTGCCGTTCATGGCCGGCAGCGACCTCGCCCTCGGGGTGGACGCGCTGTCGGCCTTGGTCGCACCGACCGTGGCGGTCGTGAGCCTGCTCGTGCTCGTGTTCTCGGCCGGCGAGATCCGGGAGTCACAGGCCCGGTTCCACGGACTCATGCTGCTCTTCGCCTCCGCCGCTCTCCTGACGGCTACTGCCGAGACGCTGCCCGCGCTGCTGTTCGCCTGGGAGGTGATGGGCGCGACGTCGTTCGCACTGATCGGGTTCTGGTGGCGCGACGACCACCGGGTCTCCGCCGGCATCACGGCGTTCGTGACCACGCGCACGGCGGACGTCGGCCTGTACGTCGCGGCCGGAGCAGCGCTCGCCGGTGGAGCCGGTCTGGCACTGGCTGACCTGCCCGCAAGCAGTGAGGGGTGGCGGCACGTCGTCGCGGCGGGTGTCCTGGTCGCAGCTCTCGGCAAGGCGGCGCAGCTGCCGTTCTCGTTCTGGCTGTCGCGGGCGATGGAGGGTCCGAGCCCGGCCAGCGCGCTGCTGCACTCCGCCGCCATGGTCGCCATGGGCGGCTACCTGCTGCTGCGCACCGAGCCGCTGATGGCCTCGACGGGCTGGGCCGCGCCGGCTGCTGCCTGGGTGGGCGCGCTCACCGCGCTGCTGCTCGGCGCGGTCGCCGTGGCGCAGCAGGACCTCAAACAGCTCCTCGCAGCCTCCACTTCCGCCAGCTGGGGTTCGTGGTCATGGGCGCCGGGCTGGCCTCGGTGAGCGGGGGAGCGGCACACCTCGTCGCCCACGCCTCGACCAAGGCGCTGCTCTTCCTCGCCGCCGGGGCCTGGCTCACCGCGCTCGGCACCAAGCAGCTCGTCGGCCTGCGGGGCGTGGCTCGGCGGTGGCGGCTGGTCGGCTGGGCCGCCACTGCCGGTGCGCTGTCCCTCGCGGGGTCGCCCCGCTGGCGTTGTGGGCGACCAAGGACGCGGTCCTCGCCGCGGCGCTGGCGGACTCACCGTGGCTCTACGCCGTCGGTCTCGCCGCGGCCGCGCTCTCGGCGGCCTACGCCGGCAAGATCCTGGTGATCCTGTGGCGACCGCTTCGCGAGCGGGAGCACGCCGAGGTCGAGTCGCATCTCGACGAGGAGGAGCGGGGCACCCGCCACGTCGGCATGCTGGAGCAGGCGCCGCTGGTCACACTCGCGCTCGGCGCAGTGGTCCTCGGAGTACTTGCGCTGCCGCCGTTCGGCGACACGGTCGCGCGCGCTCTCGGCGAGGAGCCGCTCCACCCGACATGGGCGGAGATGGCCGCGTCGGTCGTGATCGCACTGGGGGTGCTCGCGCTCGTGTGGTGGCGTCCCGTGCCGGAACCGGGCTGGGCCCTGGCCTGGCTGGGTCTCGAGCGCGCAACACAGGCCCTCGTCGTACGCCCGACCCTCGCGCTGGGAGAGGCCCTGGCGCGCTCCGACGACCGCGTCCTGGACCGGGGCGTGGCCGGGTCCGCCGCGGCCGCGCTCGGTCTGGCGCGTCGGGCAGCGACCTTCGACGACCGGGTGCTGGACGGTGCGGTCGAGACAACGTCCCGGGCGTCGCTGTGGACCGCGGCTCGCGCGGCACGGGACGACGACCGGTGGTTCGATGGGGCGGTCGAGGGGCTCGCTGCGCAGCTGCGCCGCCTCGGCCGGCTCGCACGTCGTCCGCAGACCGGCCAGCCGCACCAGTACTACATCCAGGCCGTCGCGGTGCTCGCGATCGGCGTCCTGCTCCTTGTCACGGTGAGGTGAACGTGCTCAGTCTGATCGTCTTCCTGCCCCTGTCTGCCGCTCTGGCCCTGCTCGCACTTCCGCGGCTCGGCGACGCGGCCGCACGGTGGACCTGGGTCGCGGTCGCAGCGGCCGACCTCGCCCTCGTGGTCGCGGCGTGGCTGCGCTACGAGACGCCGGCGGCGGGCGGACTGGCGTTTGAGGAGCAGGCCGAGTGGATCCCCGGCGTGAACAGCAGCTACCACCTCGGCGTCGATGGGTTGTCCCTGCCGCTGATCGCGATGACTGCGGTGATCTTCCTCGCCTGCGCGATCTTCGCGCTGCGCGAGACCGACCGCCCGCGACTCCAGGCGGCGCTGTTCCTCTTCCTGCAGAGCGTCAGCATGGGCCTGTTCGTCGCCGCCGACCTGATCCTCTTCTTCGTCTTCTTCGACCTCTCGATCGTCGGCATGTACTTCGTGATCGCCGGCTGGGGCCACGGCAACGCCGCCCGGTCGGCGATGAAGTTCTTCCTCTACACGTTTCTGGGCTCCCTGGCCCTGCTCGTCGGGTTCATCGGCCTCTACATCGCCGCCGACCCGCACACCTTCGACATGGTCGAGCTGGCCGAGCAGACCCCGCTCGCCGGGTCGTCGCTGGCCGGTGGGCTGGTGCTGGCCGCGATCCTGATCGGCCTGGCGGTGAAGACCCCGACCGCGCCGTTCCACACCTGGCTGCCGCCTGCCCACACGGACGCGCCGGCGATCGGCTCAGCGGTCCTGGCGGGCGTGCTGCTGAAGATGGGCACCTACGGGTTCGTGCGGATCGCGATGCCTATGCTGCCCGAGGCGTGGCGGGACTGGGCGTGGGTGATCATCGTCGTCGGCATCGTTTCTGTCGTGTACGGCGCCTTGGTGGCCCTGGCCCAGACGAACTTCAAGCGGATGGTCGCCTACACGTCGGTGAACCACATGGGCTACATCGTCCTCGCCGTCGGCGCCGCAGGGGTCGTCGCCGACGACACCGCGCAGGCCCGGTCCGTCGCGGTCACCGGTGCCGTCACGCAGATGGTCAGCCACGGGCTGATCACGGGTGCGCTGTTCCTCCTCGCCGGGGTTCTCCAGGACCGGGCAGCGACCTATGACATGGACTCCTACGGCGGCCTGGCCGGACCCGCGCCCCGGTTCGCCGCGTTCTTCGCCGTCGGCGCTTTCGCCTCCCTGGGCCTTCCCGGGCTGTCCGGCTTCATCGCGGAGTTCCAGATCTTCACCGGCAGCATCGCCGCCGCCCCCGTCACGGCCATCGCGCTCGTGGGCATCCTCCTCACCGCGGCGCTGTTCCTCCGCTCGCTGCAGCGGATCTTCACCGGCGAGACCCGCGGCCGCTCGGTCGGCTTCACCGACCTGCGCGCCGCCGAGGTCTGGTCGGTCGGCCCGCTGCTTGTGCTCTCCCTGCTCATCGGGGTGTTCCCCCGGCCACTGCTCGCCGTCATCGAGCCCGCGGCCGAGGTCGCCGTCGAGCTCGTCGGAAGGTAGCCCGTGGGCTCCGACATGGCCATGCGGCCGCTGCTGCTCCTGCCGGAGATCGTGCTGTTCCTCGGCGGGCTCACGGTCCTGGTCAGCGGGTCCTTCCTCCCGAGGACCCGCCAGTGGGTCACCCGCGTCATCGCCGCGGCCGCGCTGGTCGCCGCCGCCATCCTGGCCGCGGTCGCCCTCCCCGGCCCGGCCCAGCCGGCGATGGAGGGCACCTTCACGGTCGATACCGCCACCGGAGTGGCGCGGATCGTCGCCGCCCTCGGGACGCTGATCGTCCTGGCGCTGGCCTCGGACGAGATCGCCGGCTCGCCGCGGGAGAGCGAGACCTACGCACTGCTGCTGTTCGCAACGACCGGCACGCTCGTCCTCGCCGGCGCCGACGACCTGCTCGTGGTCACCGTCGGGTTCCTGCTCGCGAGCATGCCGCTCTACGGCCTGATCGGCATCGCGCGCACGCCCCGCGGAGCCGAGGCTGCGATGAAGACCTACCTGCTGGGTGCCCTGTTCGGCATCCTGTTGCTTGTCGGCGTCACGCTGCTGTACGGCGTCTCCGCGACCACGTCGTACGCCGAGCTCACCGACCGACTCGCCGAGGCGCCGCAGGGCGTGGTTGCCGCGGGCGTCGTGGCAGTGCTGGGTGGGTTGATGTTCAAGGCCGGCGGTGTCCCGGGGCACTACTGGGTCCCTGATGCTGCCGAGGGTGCGGGCGGGGCGGTTGCGGCCTTCCTCACCACAGTGCCCAAGATCGGCGCGGTGGTCGCCGCCTACCGGCTCATCGCCATGCTCCCCGACACCCTCGCCTGGCCGCTGCTGGTCGCCGTCCTCGCGGTCGCCAGCATGACGCTCGGCAACCTCGCCGCCTACTGGCAGACGGATCCCCGGCGCCTGCTCGGCTGGTCCACGGTGAGCCAGGTCGGCTACCTGCTCGTCCCGGTCGCGGTCGCCGGACGCAGCGACCTTGCCCTGCCCTCCCTGCTGCTCTACCTCGCCGGCTACACCGTCACCAACCTCTCGGCTTTCGCGGTGACGACCGCCTTCCCTGACCGTCGCGACCTCGACTCCTACCGCGGCATGGGCCGAGCCCGGCCGTGGCTGGGCGCATCCCTCGTGGTGGCGCTGCTCGGCCTCGTCGGCACCCCACCGACGGTCGTCTTCGCCGGGAAGCTCACCACCACCATGGCCGCCTGGGACGGAGGGCTTGCCTGGCTGGCCGTGCTGGTGTTCGTCAACACCGTGATCAGCCTCTTCTACTACCTCCGGTGGATCGCGCCGGTCTACGGCCGAGTGGAACCCCCCGCGCGGACCCTGCCAGGGGCGTTCATCTCTGCTGGGTGGTCGGCGACGACGGCGGTCGTGACCGCCGGTCTCAGCCTCGCGCTCGGCATTGCAGCCGGCGCCCTCTGGAGTGTCTTCTCGGCCTGAGCTGCATCCCAGGTGGGGATCCACCCACCCACGTATCGGGAGGGTCAATCCCCGGACCCCGGCCGTCGGGTTGTGGTCTCGCCCGTGAGGCGCCGGTAGAGCAATCTGCCGGCCGAGGAGGTCACGCCATGGGCCACGGTGCTCACGACCACGATCATGATTCCGGCGGCCATCACGGTTTCAGGGAGGCCGAGCTCCTCCGCCTCGAGCGTCAGGTAGAACACGGCCGAGACACCGACCGGCCCGAACCACCCCAGGTACAGCGCATCCGGCCAGCCGAGGTGCAACGGTCGTTTGAGCAGAAGCAGCACGGGGAGTCGACGAAGCAGGAGCACGGCGAGCGCGAGCACGATCGCCGCCCACCCGAGCTCGCCCCACTCGGTCCAGGGAATGGTGGCACCCAGCAGCACGAACATCGGCAGGACGGCGAACCGATTGACCGCCTCGTCGATCTCGACCTCCGCCGTACGCTCGCTGCCGGTGCTGGTCAGGTTGAAGGCCAGCCCCGCGACGAACGCGGCGAGGACACCATCGAGATGAAGCACCCCGGACAGCCCCAGCACGAGCAGGGCGAGCAAGACGGTGAAGAGCAGCATCGGGCCGTGGGCTGTCGCCCCGTGCGCCTCCCCGGCGCGCAGTGCGCGCCCGCCGAGCCAGCCGGCGACCACACCGAGAGCGACCGCGCCCAGCACCTGCCAGAGAGCGTCCCCAGCTGCCTGGCCAGCGGTCATGGGTCCAGCGAACGCGACCGCGGCCAGCACGAACAGCAGGGCCAGCCCGTCATTGGCGCCTGACTCCAGCGAGAGGATCTGCCGGTCACGAGCCGGTAGGTCCTCCTCTGCGGGCTTTCCGGTGACCACGCTCGAGGCGAGGACCGGGTCGGTAGGGCAGATCGCTGTCCCGAGCAGCAGCGCAGCGCCAAGCGTGACCCCGAGGATCCCGGCGGTCAGGCCTGTGGAGATCAACGCCATGGCCGGCATAGCCACCAACAGCAGGATCGAGACCGGCCGGAGCTGTGCACGGACCGAACCGAACGGATAGCGCAGCGCGACCCCCATCACCGAGATCACCAGCAGGACCCGTGTCGCGTCGTGAACGCTCGCATGCTCGGTCGTGATCGGTGGAAGAGGCAAGGCGCGGAGCACCTCTGGGCCGACGAGCACGCCGACCACCAGCGCAAGTAGCGGCTCGGACACGGGCAGACGCCTGATCCGTGCAGACAGCGCAGCCACCAGCACGCCGAGCGCGCCGGTCGCGATGAGCAGCATGTCGAGGGTCATGGCAGCGCCCTGCCCCGCGCCTTCGTCGTCATGCGTGGGGCTCGAATCCGTAGTCGGCGCCGTAGGACGCGAGCACCTCCGGTGTCGCGGACCCGGTCTTGAGGTAGGCACGGTCCAGCAGCAGGGCGAGGCTCTCGACGGCCGCTGTGAGCATGTCGGCTGCGAGTTGCACCTCGCGCGAGGACGACGTCCTTCCGGCCTCCGCCAACTCCAGGGCGTGGGGGAGGGTCGCAGCGAGCGACAGCTCTTCCTCTTCCTCGATGAAGTAGTAGGACTCGGCGTACTGCAGGAGGTCCGTCTCGGCCTGGATCGTGCCGTCGGTCACGGCGTCCAGCATGCGGCTGGCGACGCATGGTTCCCCACCGGCCACCACGGCAGTCGCATGACTCGACTGCAGAAGGCTCAACCGCTTCGCAACAGACCTCCGCCTGCCCAGGGCGGGGTAGACCTGCAGGATCCAGGAGATGGCGGCGGTCAGGAGGACGAACCCGAGAAGCGCCTCGAACGGTGCCAGCAGGCGCAGGACGGGGTCGGCGGGGTGACGTCACCGAAGCCGAGCGTGGCCACGTTGACCAACGACAGGTACAGGGCGGTCAGGGCATCGGAAGACTGCTCGGGTCTGAGTGCAGACCCGAAGTAGAAGCCGTCCGACATGTGGGGCAGGTAGACCAGAGTCCAGCCGATCACCACCAGACCGGTCCACAACGCCACGGTTCCGAGGATTCCGATCGGCCCGGCGAGCTGCCGGGTGTGGCTGGGCAACACGTGCTTGGTTGCCCACCACACGAACTGGAACACCCAACGAGCGATCCGGCCGAATCCGCCCGGGTGCCACAGAGTGTGGAAGATGTCCCACAGCGCCACCAAGACAACGAGTAGGCCTGCCGCACTGATCATCCATCCCATCCGGGCGACTGTAGTGTCAACGCCGCTTCCTCGGACCCGACGTCAACGCCCTCGGTGTTTGCCCACTGCCATCGGGGTTGCTCACTCCACCGACGCCTTCACGGATGCGATCCTCCAGCGTGTCCGGGTCCGCACCGGGGTCGAGGCCGACGAGTACGTAGGGCGTCCGCGCCGTGGTCGTTTACTGGTCGTAAACACCAGCAATACCCGGCCGAAGTGAGCTACATCGAGCGACATCACGCACGTTCCTCCGGCATCGTTCTTGCAGGTCAGCACGCCTTTCCGCAACGAAGCGCATGACTCGGCTGAGTGCCTGCTCAACGTCAAGGGGTCGCAGGTTCAAATCCTGTCAGCCCGACAACGGAAGGGTCTCTCACCACCGGTGAGGGGCCCTTCGTCGTCGATGGCGCGTCGGTGCCGGACCCCTACTCCTGGTCGTCGACCGGCTCGCCGGAGACGCTCCGGACGCCCGCCCGGCGCCGCGTCTCCCAGCCCTTCCGGGCGGCACGGCTGCGGGCGCGCTGCTGTCGCTCCGCCTCGGCGCGGGCCTGCTCGGCCACGCGGCGGGCGCGTCGCACGACCGCGTCGGCCTTCCTCTTCTCGGCGGCCAGCGCCGCCTCGGACCGGACCGGCCAGACGTAGGCCAGGTCGTCGGGGACGTCCGGGAACAGCGTCCGGTAGTGGTCGGGGTCCTTGCGGACGAGCGCGGACCGGTGGCTGCGGTGAAGTGCCTCGTCGCCGAGCCAGCCGGGCAGCGCACCGGCCGCCGCGAGCTCGGGCTGGGTCCGGACGGAGTCGATGCCGTACGCCCGCAGGTCCGCGAGGATCGTCGACGCGCACGTGTCGGCGAAGCCCAGGTCGGTCCACACGTCGCAGCAGGTCAGTCCGTACCGACCCAGCGCCTCCTCGAACCCCTTCCACATGAGCACGGCCGGGTGGTTCCGCCAGCCGTAGTCGGGGCGGGTCAGGGCGCGGACGACCTGGAGGGTCTCGACCCGCTGCTTGCCGAGGCGCTTGCTGTCCAGGACGCGGGCCGAGCGCTCGAAGTCGGCGTAGGGGAGGAACGTCTGCACGGCCGGGACGTGCCCAGGGGACCGGGCGGCCAACCGTCCCGGTGCCGGCGCCGGTTCGATCGCCCGGCCGCGGGGTACGACCACGGCCTACGACAGGAGGCACTCGTGAAGGCACTCACGTGGCACGGCAAACGCGACGTCCGGGTCGAGGACGTCCCGGACCCCTCGATCCAGGAACCGACCGACGCGATCATCAAGGTCACGTCGACCGCGATCTGTGGCTCCGACCTGCACCTGTACGAGGTGCTCGGACCCTTCCTCAGCCCGGGCGACGTCCTGGGCCACGAACCGATGGGCATCGTGGAGGAGGTCGGCCCGACGTCACCCACATCAAGCCCGGCGACCGCGTCGTGGTGCCGTTCAACATCTCCTGCGGCAGCTGCTGGATGTGCAGCCGCGGCCTGTTCGCCCAGTGCGAGACGACGCAGAACCGCCAGACCGGCAAGGGCGCCTCGCTGTTCGGCTACACCGAGCTCTACGGCTCCGTGCCGGGCGGCCAGGCCGAGTACCTGCGGGTGCCCCAGGCGCACTTCGGGCCGATCAAGGTGCCCGACGAGCACCCCGACGAGCGGTTCCTGTTCCTGTCCGACATCCTGCCGACGGCCTGGCAGGCGGTGCAGTTCGCCGAGCTCCCACCGGGCGGGACGGTCGCCGTGCTGGGTCTCGGCCCGGTGGGCCAGTTCTGCACGCGGATCGCCCGCCACCTCGGCGCGTCCCGGGTGATCGGCGTCGACTCCGTGCCGGAGCGCCTGGCGATGGCCCGGCGGCACGGGGTCGAGACGGTCGACGACACCCAGGGCGACGTGGTCGAGCAGCTGCTGGAGATGACCGGCGGCCGTGGCCCGGACGGCGTGGTCGACGCCGTCGGCATGGAGGCGCACGACTCGCCCTTCGGCCAGGCCGCCCACGCCGTGGTGGGCGCGCTGCCCGACGTCATCGCCAAGCCGATGGCCGACAAGATGGCCGTCGACCGGCTGGGTGCGCTGCGCACGGCGGTCAAGGCGGTCCGCCGCGGCGGGACGGTCTCGCTCAGCGGCGTCTACGGCGGCGAGGTCGACCCGATGCCGATGATGGAGATGTTCGACCGGGGCATCACCATGCGGATGGGGCAGTGCCACGTCAAGCGGTGGATCGACGACATCCTGCCGCTCGTCATGGACGATGCCGACCCGCTCGGGACGCTCGACATGACCACGCACCACCTGCCGCTGGACCAGGCGCCGCACGGCTACGAGATCTTCCAGAAGAAGGAGGACTCGTGCATCAAGGTGGTGCTGAACCCGTGACGGACCAGGGTCCCGGCCGCGTCGTCGTGATCACCGGCGCGTCGTCGGGCATCGGCCGCGCCACGGCCCACCTGCTGGCCGCGCGGGGGGACCGGCTCGTGCTGGCGGCGCGCTCGG